>CANMGM010000148.1 GCA_947497195.1 Bacteroidota bacterium | reverse complement strand
GTGCGAATTGATTTCAATTCAAAAGTATTCAAAGGAATTGAATGCAAATCGGTATTATTGCAATGTTCTTACGCGCTCAAAATTGAATTGAAGATGGACATTCTACCCGAAATAATTGATTCAATGAATAAAGAAGAGCTTCGTTTCTTTAAGTTGATTGCACACCGCCAACAAGGAAATGAAGAACGAAGAGATTTGTATTTGTTGGATGAACTCCGAAAAAATCGCGAAAATGCTGAAGGAAAAACGCTGAAACGATTTTATAGTGATGGCGATAAAAACGCATTTTACCGATTAAAAAACCGCCTCATCGACGACATCAACCGCTCGCTAGTTTTGCAACATGCCGACGAGGAAGAATTATTGGCTGTTTATAAACTGATGCAAATTGTGCGCATCTACAATTCGAAAAACAAGTTTGCCCTTGCTTTCCATTTCCTTAAGAAAGCCGAACTAAAGGCGCAGAAGAATGAGTTTCACGAAATTCTCGACATTATTTACGGAGAATTCATCCGCCTATCGAACGAATTGCTGGTAATCGACCCCGAAACATACGTTAATCTGCGTAAAGAGAATACGCGAAACCTAAGCCGAATAAGGCAGCTCGACGATTTATTGGCTATCGTATCGCACCGTTTGAAACTCACCCAAAACATGGGGCAGCGCCAGCAGGATTTGTTGGGAATTCTCGAAGAAACAATCTCGCGATTTTCAGACGATAAGGAACTGGCCGCCTCACCACGTTTTCGGTTTAAGGTATACGGGCTCGTAAGTCAAACCCTGTTACAAAAACAAGATTATCTCACTTTAGAGGAGTACCTTCGAAAAACCTTCTCCGAATTTTCTGGTGAGCAGCTTTTCAACCGAGGCAATCACGAAACCAAACTGCAAATGCTTACCTATTTGGTAAACAGCTTGTTTAAAAACGGCAAAGTGGAGGAATCACTTCAGTTTGCAGAACAATTGCATCATGCCATGCAGGCATTTAATAATTTGCTTTACGAACGCTTCGAAGTTTTTTACTACAATGCCCTGGTAAACAATTATTCAACCTTCGATATTCCGCGAGCTATCGAGATTCTGCAAAACTTGCTTAAAAATCCAAATCTGCAAAAGGTTCCTTTTTATGAACTTTTTGTGTATCTCAACCTTGCCACAAGCTATTTCGACCTAAAGCAATTTCAGCAGGCTGCCCGACAACTCGGCAAAGCGGCAATTTGCGCCTCGTTTAAAAAGGCCGACGAGTCGGTGAAGTTTAAAATGGCAGTCGCCGAGTTGATTATCCGTTTCGAATTAGGCGATTTTGACTTCTGGCTATACCGAAAAGAACAGATTGCCAAAACTTTTGCTGAAGCCTTAGAACAAGACCGATTCCGTAAAGAAAGGGAGTTGATTCAACTGATGTTTAAGGTGGTGAGCAATCCGGATGGATTCAGATCACGCACATTAAAACCCGATGTTTTGCAGTTTGTCAAAACCTGGACGCCAGTGCCCGAAGACGGAGAAATAATTCGATACACCGGATGGATAAAGGAGAAAATTAAGTCATGAAGCCCTTTTATTTCGACTACAACGCTACAACACCCGTAATGCCCGAAGTAGTGGATGCGATGCTACCCTTTTTTACGGAACACTTCGGAAATCCGGCGAACACATCATGTTCATTGGGACGAGCTGCAAACCGGGCTGTTGAAAGGGCACGTGAACAAACCGCTTCTTTGATCGGAGCGGAATCAAAACAAATCACTTTCACTTCGGGCGCAACCGAATCGCTGAATCTCGCCATAAAAGGCTATGCTCAGGCCAATGCAAATCGCGGGCGACATATTCTAACCTTGCCAACCGAGCATAGTGCTGTACTCGACACGTTAAATTTCCTATCAGAACATGGATTTGAAATCGATTACATTCCCCTAAATAAAATAGGAATGCCCGATCTTGAGCGATTTCAATTCTTACTTCGAAAAGACACACTCATGGTTTGTTGCATGCTGGCAAACAACGAAACCGGTCATATTTATCCGGTTCAGGAAATTGCATCAATGACACGCGAAGCAGGAAGCATTTTTGTGTGCGATGCCACACAAGCATGCGGCAAAATTGATGTTGATGTGAACAATCTTGAAATTGATTTTCTGGCTTTATCATCGCATAAATTCGGCGGTCCGAAAGGCGTAGGAGCGCTGTATTGCAAAGAATCATTTGATGCAGAAACGCTAACACCCTTATTGCACGGAGGCAGACACGAAAACGGATTACGCTCCGGAACGCTTAATGTACCGGGGCTTGTTGGTATGGGTAAGGCCGCCGAAATCTCAAAGGCTAGCTTGTCTAAACATCGGGATGAATTTTCGGCAATAAAGAACTATTTGGAGCGCTTCTTTATTTCGGAATTGGGGGCCATTGGTTTGGCCGATGCACCAGCACTATCCAATACATTGTACATGCGCATTCCGGGAATTCTGGCGAAGGATCTGATTCGAAAACTCCCAGAAGTGTGTTTCTCCAGTGGCTCGGCTTGCCAAGCAATGGATGGTAAACTATCGCATGTGCCGCTGGCCTTGGGCTATTCGAACGAAGAAGCAAAGTGCTTTTTTAGGTTAAGCTGGGGCTGGGCTACAAAAATGAAAGAGGCCGAACAAATTGCCGACCTCTTCCTTGGAACACGCTCCTAACAAATAACCAAAGCCTTACATCACTTTAACCATGTATTCCATGAAATTCTTACGCAGTTCGTAGAACAATTTTCGAAATTGTTCCATGTCCTGATTCAGTTTTTCAGGAATCGCATGGCGGCGATGATCGGCAGCGGTCTGGTTTTTCTTGATTTCATCGGAAATAATGTCCTCTAACTGAACAATATCTCCCTGCATATCATCCAGATGAGCCTTTTGAATGATTACTTGATTCTGAAAATGTTCCAAATTCGCCAAAACTTCCTTTCCTGTATTCTTCGAAGCGATTTCACTCATGCGTTTTTCCATCACACGAACTTCGTCGCGATAAAAATTTATCAAGTTGAGCCACTCGCGGTTTGTGCGGTGCAAATCAGTTATAAGCGCTGTTTTGAACATTGGGTTGAATTTTATAAGACAAATTTCATCCAATATCGTTTTCCGAAGTATGACCGATGTCAGGTCATAAGGTGATTTTAAGCAGCAAGGGCTGTTGTTAAAACCAAATAAAGGCCGAATGCAATAATTACTGCACCCGAAATGCGATTCACCAGTTGCAGGGTTCTTTCATTCAGAAAGCGTTTCAGTTTTAATGCTAGGTAAACCTTGGCTATGTCGATTCCGAAATAGGTTAGCAGGGTAGAAAGAAAATAAAGACCAACAATGCCTTTGTTTCCCGAATATGCAGTAAATGCAACGGTTGTAGCACCGAACCATATCAACAAAACCGATGGATTCAATACATTCACCAAAAAGCCCTTCAATACCTGACCTGCCATGCCTTTGCGTGCAGATCCAGGCAACTCTATATCGGAGTTAACATCGGGCGTTCGTGTTTTCTGGAAGAAGGGGAGTAATCCAAAGCCCACAAGGATAAGACCTCCGACAATGCCAATTATATCGCGGTAATGATCATTTCCCAGAATAATACTGGCACCGAAAAAAGAAATAATAATGTAGAAGAGATCGCTAAGTAAAACACCCAGATCGAAGAAAAGTGCCGACCTGATTCCTTTCTGCACTGATGTTTGAATCAACAAGAAAAACACCGGCCCGAATGAAAAACTCAGCCAAAGTCCGGTTAAAAATCCTGTGAGCAATGCATCAGCTGTCATACACGAACCGAACGGAGAAACGCCTGCCAATCGGCCAACTGCTCCTTCTTTAACACACGTGGAAATTTATTTTGTCCGCCTTCCTTGCCATTCTTGCGCATCCAATCATAGAACAATGCCACCGGAATGACCTCCAGATTCATTTCCTTCAATGCAGAACGCCGCTCAACGGCATAATCATCATTCAACGATTTTAATGCATCATCGACACTTTGTCGAAACGCTTCGGCTTCAACTGAATTGTCGCATCCAATATACCATTGATGACCAAAACGGCCTTCGTGAATAAAGCCCGATACGCAAAACTCAGGGACTTGAACGTCATGTTTGTCTGATGCGCTCAAAATAGCCTGATTCATGTTATCGACGCTTAAATGCTCGCCACAAATGCTTAGGTAGTGCTTGGTTCGTCCGGTAATAATAATCTCGCAGCGTTCCAGATCTGTAAAGCGAATCGTATCGCCAATCATATACCTCCATGCACCGGCGCAAGTCGACATGATTAATGCGTAATCAACACCGGTCTCCACTTGGCCAATCGTTAATGCTTTCGCACCCTTCTTGAGAGCGCCATCGCCATCGAAATGCTGCTCATTAAACGGAATAAATTCATAGAAAATGCCATTGTTCAGGACAAGCTCCATCGCGGTTCGCTCTTTTTCAGCTTGCAGGGCAATAAATCCTTCTGAAGCAAGATAGGTTTCGATGTAGTGCAAGGGCTTGCGAAACAAGCGCTCAAATCCTTTCTTGTAGGGTTCGAAATACACCCCACCGTGTACGTATATCTGCAGGTTCGGCCAGATATCGTGAATTGTATCGACATTGTAATGTTTGATGATGCGTTCCATAGCGATTTGAATCCATGCCGGAACACCAACTATGATTCCGATATCCCAGTCTTTCGCTGCAAGAACTATCTCATCGAGTTTCGCTTCCCAATCGCGCTCCCGGGCAATTTTCTTCCCGGGTTTGTAGTGGGCCTGAAACCAAAAAGGAATTTGCGAAGCATTAATACCGCTCAAATCGCCTTCATAATAACTACTTCGCTTCAGTAAATCGGTCGATCCGCCCAGCATAAAAATGCCTTTCTCAAACAATTCAGGTGGTAAATCATAATAGGCAAGCGATAATATCTGTCGTACAGATGTTCTTCGCATACTGCGAATCATGGCTTGCGTTACCGGAATTTTCTTGCTTGGCGCGCCCGATGTTCCTGAGCTTAAAGCAAAATACATGACTTTGCCTGGCCAGGTTATATTTTCTTCTCCATCCAATAAGCGATGCCACCAGTCGCGGTAAATGGAATTGTAATCACAAACCGGCACCCGCTGTTGAAAAAAATCAAGCGGATTCCCCGAAAGCAACATTTCATCAAAAAGATGGTGTTTGCCAAACTCGGTATTCTGCGCTTTGCGCAAGAGTTTCAAAAAGGTCTTCTCCTGTTTTTTGAGAGGGGTTTGCCTTCTGCGTACCCTTTTCAACGTCTTTTGGAGGGTAATTGCACGTTTTATTGCCTTTCCAATCAATGCCATAGTACTCTGTTTAACCCATACGAAGCATGATGAGCTCTTTTTCGGTTAAAAATCTGAATTTCCCGCGCGGTAAATTCTTTTTGGTTAAGCCTGCCAATCCTGTTCGGTCGAGTTTCAATACCTCATAGCCGAGATGTTCGAATATACGGCGCACAATCCGGTTTTTACCCGAATGGAGCACGACTCCTACCTCTTCTTTATTTTCTTGCGATGCCCAGGCAACCTCGTCAACCTCTGCCTTTCCATCTTCCAGATCAAGACCTTCAGAAATTTTCTTCAAATCGACCGCTTTCAGATTTTTGTTCAATGTAACATGGTATACTTTGCGCATCTCATGCGAGGGATGCATTAATCGTTTGGCAAGTTCACCGTCGTTAGTCATGAGCAGCAAACCGGTTGTAGCCCTATCGAGCCTACCTACCGGATACAAGCGTTCTCTGCAGGCATCTTTTACCAGTTCCATTACCGTTTTTCGGCCTTCAGGATCGTTGGCAGTTGTGATGTAATCTTTCGGCTTATTGAGCAATACATACTGCTTCTTTTCACGGCTCAACGTTTCGTTACCATATTGAATTTTATCAATAGGACTAACTCTGAAACCGAGCGTGGTTATAATCTCACCGTTTACTTTGATTGCGCCGCTTTGGATGAGCTCATCTGCCTCACGTCGGCTGCAAATACCTGCATTGGCGATATATTTATTCAAGCGTATTTTACCATCTTTTGATTCGAGGGTCGGTTTCGATTTCGATGGTGTTCGGAATACACGTTTTGGCGCGGGAATATAATCCGGCCGATATCCCAATTCATCGCCTTCTTTTTCTGTTCTCCGACTTCTGCTTTT
>CANMGM010000147.1 GCA_947497195.1 Bacteroidota bacterium | reverse complement strand
TAACCGGTATCTTATTTCAAATACCACTACCGGACAAATACTTGCGCGCTCTGCAAACGGAACACTCTCCGTTTTTAAAAGTGGTATTAGTCCGGCACCCTATGGACTTGAAATTTTAGGAAACCGGGTTTATGCGTGTTGCAGCGGATTTATAAAAGGGTTTAACCTTCAAACCGGAGCGCAGGAATTCAACCTAAATCTTGGCGCAAATTTCCTTAATGGTATTACAACTGATGGTATTGGAAATCTTTTCGCAACTGATTTTAATGGATATAAAATTTATCGTATCAAACCAAGCAGTAATTCTTTTAATATTATGGTGAGTAACCTGTCTCAAAAACCAAATGGAATTTGCTACGACCAGGCCAACAACCGGCTTGTTTTTGTGAATTGGGGTTCAAACGCACCTATCAAGTCACTTTCGTTAAGCGATTCGCTTGTATCTACGCTAACGAGTACAAATCTTGGTAATTGTGATGGCATTGTTTGGAATGGGTTGGACTCATGGTACGTCACCGTGTGGACCGGGCAGAAAGTGATGAAATTTGATGCCAACTTTGTCGCAGGTCCAATTTTGGTCGCCAATGCACTCAGCAGTCCGGCCGACATTGATTATAATGAAGAAGGAGATACACTGGCCATTCCAAACTCAGGGAATAATACACTAACGTTTATAGGCTTACCCGCTATAGTAAACGTAGATTGTGGTCTTCTTCCCTTACAAGTTATCGATAGCGAAATAACGTTTGAAGGAACGGTTCTTTCGTTTGGCGATTCTGTGCTTCGGGTTCCGCTGCTCAATTCTTCGGGATTGGGTTTTGCGTATCCGCTCGCACGCTTAAGCGTTATTGGCGATTTGCCATCGGGAATGGCCTTCGGAAACAACCAGGAAGCATTTAACGTGTTTGCATCGGCCTGGAATCCGGATAGCATTGCCGTTGCTGAATTTTACTTTACAGTTTCCGAATCAATTCCGCTCAATACGCAGCTTTCGTTCGAGCTGGATATTACCAATTTAACGCCCTCTTCGGCCGACACCTGTTTTTTCAGCCAGACCTTTTCGGTCAATCTTAATCCCGACAATACAGTAGGAATTAAACATCAAGAAGAGACCGGATTTAATATCTATCCAAACCCTTGTCATGAGAAACTGATTTTTACTTCAACTGATCAAGTTGCGTTTAGCACTATCGAGGTACATTCGGTTACCGGACAATTACATATGCATAAACACGTATTGACCGATTCGGTGCTTGATGTAAGCGAATTGCCTGAAGGGCTTTATTTCATTTCGGCATTGAAAAACAATGTGTTAGTACAACGTAAATTCATAAAAAACTAAGATTGCTTTTACTCAAACCTTCGGGATTTACAGATTATGAATTGATCGACAGCGGCGCTTTCGAAAAGCTGGAACGATTTGGCGAATATGTTACCATACGTCCCGAGCCGCAAGCCTTGTGGGACAAACAATTGCCGGAACGCGACTGGGAGAAAATGGCGCATGTGCGTTTTGTGCCCAAAAGCAGTTCGTCGGGAACTTGGGAAAAGCTGAAGGCAATGCCCGATCGTTGGGTAATTGGGTATAAGAAAGGGAAAGTTAACATTAAGCTCCGTTTGGCCTTGACCTCGTTTAAGCATGTGGGCGTTTTTCCGGAGCAAGCTGTGAATTGGGATTTTATTGGCGATTCGATGGCCAAGATTAAAACCCCCAATCCAAAATTTTTGAATCTGTTTGCATACACTGGTGCGGCATCGCTTGCGGCAAAATCGGTCGGAGCTGATGTAACGCATGTTGATTCAATAAAACAGGTGGTAACCTGGGCCAACGAAAACCAAACGCATTCGCGCCTAAGCGATATACGCTGGGTAGTTGAAGATGCCATGAAATTTGTGAAGCGCGAAATTCGAAGAGGGAACACCTACAACGGAATTATCATGGATCCGCCGGCATATGGACACGGTGCCAACGGCGAAAGCTGGAAACTGGAGCGGCAGTTGAACGAATTGGTAAAAGATGTTCAGCAATTGCTCGACAGGGATGCTTACTTTTTGTTGATTAATACCTATTCGTTGGGCCTATCTTCTTTGATTTTGCCCAATTTGATTGACATGAAGGCACACAAAAATGCTTCACTAGAAATTGGAGAATTATTTCTGGAAAGCCGTACAAAACAAAAATTGCCTTTGGGCGTTTTTGGAAGGCTGAGCAATCTGTAATGCACAATTACATCGTTATTCTTTTAGGCCTTTGGGTTATATCCATTCAAAATTTACATGCACAGAGCATTCTAAAAGCATTTACGGCCAAGCAGATAGCTCAAAATGCAGTTTACTTGGAATGGACGACCAAAGCAGGCAATACCTGCGCCGACCTTGGTATAGAGCGGAGTTTTGAGAACGGCATATTTGAAGAAGTATATCAGTACAATGGAATTTGCGGCGAATCCGATAAAGATCAAGACTACTCGCATACAGATTCGATTATACAAGGAGGAAGGTATGGATATCGGATAAACGAAAACAACGAAGATTATTCGGATACCATTTTCGTTCAGGCATTTACCGATGGTGCAGTCGCTGTAGTTTATCCAAACCCTGCTGATGATGAAATATACTTGCGCTTTGCCAATACTAATCAAACCCTTGTTGCGTATACACTTTGCGGACTAGACGGAAAATGTAAGGAGAATCGTTTGCAAGACTCTGGCGAAGAGGCTATTCAAATTCGTGATCTTGCTCCCGGGGTATACCAGCTTATTGCGCTAACATCTGATGGTAAAACAATTGCCCTTCGCTTCGTTTGCCGAGCCCAATAAAACTGCTCACGAAAATCTGGATCTATTTTGCCAATGCTTCATTCCTTCCATAAATAGGGAAACAAAACCCAGGCAAGGGCAATTACAATGGCCTGAATGGCAAGTAAGGCAATGATGTAAGGCTGTTGAATGCTATGATCGAGCCCGTCGACCGCATTTTTCGAAAAACGGATCAATACCAAAAGCATGGGAATTACCACCGGAAAACCCAAAATCGCCATGAGTGTACCCGATTGCCGACTGCGTGATGCAATGGCCGACACCAGCGTAAAGACAGATGAAAATCCGGTACTGCCCAATACCAAAGCCAGGAGGAAAAATGGCATGTCCTGAACGAGATTTCCGATCAATACGGCATAAACAAGAAATCCTGCAGCGGCAATAAGTAGCATCAACAAGGCATTGTAGAGGATGCGTGCCAGAATAATTGCCTCCGCAGAACTTAAGGAGTAATAATACAAGCTACGACCTCTGCTTTCGGACGCAAACCCTTTCGACACGGCATTCACCGCGGCAAATAACATGATGATCCAAAACAGAGCATTCCACACCGGAACCTCAACAAGCGATTTAAAGGAGAGATAACAGACAAATGTTGTAGAAATTACATACAGCAGAATTCCATTCAATGCATGCCGCTGCTTGAGTTCCAGAACGAATTCACGTTTGATTAAATATCCGATTTCGTGCGCTAAGCCGGATTTCATATTTCAAAGCTGCTGCCTTTTTCGGGAATTTCGACGTGGCGGAAGCCCTCGCGCTGCAGGCGAATCATGTAACGCAGTTGTACATCGTAATCGCCGTGCACAATAAATACCTTCTTTACTTTAGAGGGGTTCTGGCACTTCAGGATGTCGATCATTTCATCTACATCGCCGTGTGCCGAAAACGAGCCTAACACTTCCACATGTGCCCGTACCGAGTGCATTTCGCCAAAAATACGCACCTCCTTCTCCCCTTCTGCCAGTTTTGCACCCAGCGAGCCCGATTCGCAATGGCCCACAATCATAACCGTATTGTCTTCGCTGCCAATATTGTTTGCTAGGTGGTGTTTGATGCGGCCTGCTTCTGCCATGCCCGAGGCGGAAATGATAATGCAGGGTTCCTTGAGATGATTCAACTGCTTGCTCTCCTGTGCTTCGCGGATGTAGGTGAGTTTATTGAAGCCGAACGGATCGGGATCGCGCTCCATGTAACTGCGAATTTCATCGTTGAAACAATCGGGATTGTTGCGCATGATTTCGGTAGCATTGGTCGAAAGCGGACTATCGACAAATACCGGAATGCGCGGTAAGCGGCCTTCGTGCTCGAGGCGATCAAGTGCGTAAACGATTTCCTGCGTGCGGCCAACACTGAAAGCCGGAATAATGAGCTTCCCTTTTTTCATGACGCAGGTTTCGATCACAATCCGAAGCAACTGATCGAGCGATTCGGTTCGGTCGGCATGCTTACGATCGCCGTAAGTCGATTCGGTAATGAGGTATTCGCATTGCGGAAAAGGCTCTGCGGGACGAATAATTTGTGGTTGCGCACGACCTAAATCGCCGGTGTAACAAATACTTTTGGTATGAAAATCCTCTTCGATGCGGAGATTCACCACTGCAGAGCCGAGGATATGACCGGCATCGGTAAACAAGAGTTTGATGGAGTCTTCGATGGAGAACCATTCGCCATAAGGTACCGGCTCGAACTGCCGAAGGGCAACCGTTACATCGGGGAGCGTATACAGTGGTTTAAGCGGAGGTTTTCCTTGGCGCTTTCGACGTTCGTTGATAAAACGCGCATCGCTTTCCTGAATGTGGGCCGAATCTTCGAGCATAATGCAGCACAAGTCGAATGTAGACGGCGTGCAGTAAATTTTACCGCCAAAACCTTGCTTAACAAGCACCGGGATGAGGCCCGAATGATCGATGTGGGCATGCGAAAGAATGAGGTAATCGACCGTTGCTGGGTCGAAACCAAAATGCCGGTTGAGTTCATCGGTTTCGAGGCCCATGCCCTGAAACATGCCACAATCGAGCAAAATACGTTTGCCCTGTTTAAGTGTAAGCAGGTGCTTGGAACCGGTTACGGTACGGGCGGCGCCGTGAAACGAAAGCTTCATATACGTGGAAACAAAATCGTAGTCGGTGAAGGTATGAGTATTTACTTAAATTAGAAGCCTATTTTTGCAGAATGAAATTAGATATACTCGCGTTTGGTGCGCATCCGGATGATATTGAAATTAGTGCAGGCGGAATGTTAATCGCTGAAGCGCGGAAAGGAAGGAAGATTGGTTTAATTGACCTTACGCGTGGCGAAATGGGCACCCGTGGCACTCCAGAAATCCGCGATAATGAGGCTATGCATGCTATGAAGATTATCGGAGCCATAGTACGCGAAAATCTGAACATGCGCGATGCATTCATTGAAACCAACAGTGAGAATCTGGAGAAAGTGATCCGCGCAATCCGAAAATACCAGCCCGAAGTTGTGCTTACAAATGCGCCATCAGACCGGCATCCCGACCATGGCCATTCTGCATCGCTGGTGGTTGATGCCTGCTTCAAATCGGGACTGCGTAAATACCTGATAGATGGAACGGGCGAAAATGCCTGGCGTCCGAAAGCAATCTACCAATACATGCAGTTTTATCAGCACAAGCCCGATTTTATTTACGATGTAAGCGAAACCATCGACGAAAAGTTACGAAGTGTATTGGCGCACGAATCACAATTTTTCAACCCCGATAGCATCGAACCCGAAACCACCATTGCTTCATTTCAATTCAGGGAAAGTATAAAAGCGCGTGCATTAGAGTATGGCTTGCAGGCCGGTTTCGATTATGGTGAGCCGTACATGGTAAGAAGGCCGGTGGGGGTGAGAAATTTGATGGAATTGCATTAAATTTTTCAACCGAAGGAAGTACTTTCAAAGGACCGAAAATAAATCCACCCAACCTTATGCGGTCGGGTGGCGATGAACTAATAAATACTAACAGAAAAAGAATTTTGAGGTTTTTATGTTTTTTCTGAATCAGACGGCAAAAAACCGGAGATATCGCGTTAAAATCCTGCTCAGTTTATAAGTGGCGAGATTGGCTTAATAAGTGGTTAAGCAATTGGAGCTAGTTCTTTCATGCACGAAACACGACAATAAAAACGTATGACGGATTGCCCTAGGTGTAACGATAACGCGCCAGGGATTGAAGGTGAAAGCCCGAAGTACCATATGCAGCGAGAGTTGCGGGAGAGATTGGGCACGAGGTCTTGAACCGTAAAGGCCGCCCGTGGCGACCAAGACAGAGGAAAAAGCTCATTCAGCATGCTGATTTTGCCGACGGTTTCATTGGGGTCCGCCACTCCTCCTCCCCATACGACAAAGTTACGCCTCAAAAGCCATACTATTCGTATATAAAC
>CANMGM010000146.1 GCA_947497195.1 Bacteroidota bacterium | reverse complement strand
TGGAAATAGGCCGCTAGCACCTAACAGCCCACAAGTGCAATTTGGGCATTCAGGAAGATTGTGCATTTGGATTTTTTGTGATTTAGTCGTAAGGTTATTGATTCCGTACACAAATTCCAAACTGCGTCTGTGCGCAGACCGTTAGCTATCCTAACTCCCTAGCTTTGGCTAATTTTTTATCCAAAAAACAGATAGGCCAATACAATCGATGTAATAATGCCCACAAGGTCGGCCAGAAGCATTGTTCCGATCGCGTAGCGCGTATTCTTCACACCAACGGCTCCGAAGTAAACCGCAATAACGTAGAAGGTTGTATCTGAGGATCCCTGAAGGATGCAGGCCAATCGTCCGGCAAACGAATCCGGCCCAAACGCCGTCATGGTATCGATCATCATGCCGCGTGCACCCGAGCCGCTTAACGGCTTAATCAGTGCAGTCGGCAATCCATCAACAAAACGCGTATCTGCTCCAAGAAACGCAAACAGCGATTTCATTCCCTGAATGATAACTTCAAAGGTTCCGCTTGTGCGCAAAAAACTTATGGCCACTAAAATTCCAACGAGATACGGAATAATGCGGATGGCCGTATCGAACCCACCTTTTGCACCATCAATGAATGCATCAAACACCGCAATTTTTCGCCACCAGGCTATGCCTACAACGAGTAGGAAAATAAAAAGAATCAATCCATTACTCAGTAACTCCGAAAAACTTCGCAGGGCTTCGTGTTGCAGATTCGTGAGAAATACGATTAACAAGGCAATGAGTGTCGAAATTCCGCCTATCCATGCCAAAATAACGGGTTGAAGTAAATTAATTTTCTGCTTAATCGAGACAAGCGTCATCGCTGCAACTGTTGCCACAAAGGTGGCGATCATGCAGGGTATAAAAATTTCGGTCGGACTAACCGAATTCAACGCGGCACGAGCAGCTATAATCGATACTGGAATGAGCGTAAGGCCTGATGCATGCAGACACAAGAACATAATTTGCGCGTTGCTCGCCCGGTTTTTATCGGGATTTATTTCCTGTAAACTCTCCATGGCTTTTATGCCAAAGGGCGTTGCTGCATTGTCGAGTCCAAGCAGGTTTGCCGAAAAATTCATCATCATGTGACCCGTTGCAGGATGCCCTTTGGGAATTTCGGGAAACAGCCGGCAAAAAAATGGTGCAATCAACCGTGAAAGAAAGCGTATGCCCCCTGCCTTTTCGGCAATGGCCATCAAGCCCATAAACAGCGCCATGATGCCGATTAGTTTAATGGAGATATTTACCGCCGTTGTGCACGTTTCAATCATCCCATTTTCGCCGGTTACCATGCGGGTAAAGAGGAGTTGATCTCCCAAAGCAAATACTTTGAACGCGGCAACGGAGATTGCAATTACGATAAATGCCGACCAGATTCTGCTGAGTGCCATGGCTTATTTTGGGTTCAATATAACAGATAAAAGACTATTTATTTTATCGATGTTGATTAGTTCTGAACGATGAACTGCGCATAATTATAGAATCGCGCCATCCGTCAGCTCAATCGTTCTATCGCTTGCACGCGCAAAATCCAAATCGTGCGTTACAGCGATTATTGTTTGTTGGTATTCGTGCGCCAAATCCTTTAGAATGTCAAAAACAATTTGCGTATTGCGGGTGTCGAGATTGCCCGTTGGTTCGTCGCCCATGATGATGAGCGGATCGTTAATCAATGCACGTGCAATGGCCACGCGCTGCTGCTGTCCGCCGCTGAGTTTGGAAGCCGGCTTCAATGCCTGATCGGCTAAGCCCAAAATCTCAAGCTTCTGCATGGCGAGCGACTCAATTTCTTCCTCCGACTTCAAACCCAGGCGCAATGCAGGAATCATGACGTTACGCAAACACGTAAACTCTCCGAGTAAATAATGAAACTGGAAAATAAAGCCAATCTTCGCATTGCGAATCTGAGCCAATCGGTCAATGCTCAATTTGCTCACATCTTCGCCATCAATCATAAGCTTTCCGGAAAAGTCGGTATCCATTGTCGACAGCACGTACAACAAGGTACTTTTCCCGCAGCCCGACTTTCCTACAAGCGTTAAAAACTCACCCTTCTTTACGCCAAACGAAATGCCTTTGAGCACTTCGAATTCAACCGGATCGTAGAATTTCTTGCGGATATTTTCAACTTCGAGTACGTACATCACTTTCTGAAAATTGCAACAGGATCAACTTTCGCCGCTTTTCGGGCGGGAATATAGCCGGCTAAAAATGTAATTGCCAAACCAATCATCGAACCGCGCAAAAATACCCAGGGCTCAAACCGAATTGGAAAATAGCCAATATCGGCGCCAATGTATACTTTTTGGAGCAAATTCACGAGTACCAGCGCTGCAAGAATACCCAAGACAATTCCAATAATTCCAATTGTCAAAGCTTGGTAAACAAAGATTCGGATTACATCTTTTCCTTCAAAACCTATTGCTTTTAAAATGGCGATATCGTTAATCTTCTGACTCACCGTCATATTCAGAATCGTATAAATTCCAAAACACGAGACAACCAGCAAGGTGAGCGAAACAAAGGTAATTACGATGGTACGCATGCGCGATCCTGCTACAAATGTGGCATTGGCTTCCTGCCAGTCTTCAGCTTTGTAGCCGCTCAAGGCAGTAAAATCGGCCGAACGCTCCATGGCCAGATCGAAATCGGTAAAGTTCACGTTGATGTCTGTTACATACGAATCGCCTTCGCGTTGCAATTGCTGGGCAGTACGAATGTTCATGTAACTCTTCGATTTGTCTTCGTAGCTGTTGTTGGTTTTGAAAATCCCTACGATGGTCATCAGACGTTGAACTCCTTTTGGCGATGTTACCGTTATTCGATCACCGGTCTCGACACTCATCTTATCGGCAATGCCCGCACCGATGATGATAGCGTTTGGAACGCGATCCAGATCATCGTATGCGCCTTGCACCATAAACGATTTTATCTGAAACATCTCGTTGCCCTGTGCCGGTTTAAAACCAACGGTACGTCCTGCCATTTGCGACTGCCCGTTATTGTAAAACACACTCATTCCAACTTGCGGAACTACAACCGCCACATCAGCTTGTTTCTTAAAAAGTTCGATTAACTGTTCGGGATTATTGATTCTGCTTGATGTAGGCGTGATTCCTGGATTTATAATCAGCGATTTCGCATCCGAATCGGGAGCAATAGGCTCACTGATTTGGGTATCGCTGTAAACGCGCAGATGCGGCACGGCCTTGAAAAATGAATCGTTGGCAGAACGTGCAAATCCTTTGTTCATCGAATTCATGAACATATAAACCGCCATGCCGAGCATCACGCCGAAAATGGCTACCATGGTTTGCTTGCGGCCCGATTTGAAATAGGTCGAAGCAATTTCGCGGTTTACAGGATGCTTCTTCATGCTAAGGTTTTAGAGGCAGTAATACATCCGTTTCGGAAAGGCCGTCGAGCACTTCAACCCATTCGGTACTCTTAATGCCCACTTTGATTTTGCGGATCCCTTCATCGCCTTTTACGCGAACGCTGTTATCGTACGATAAATACTTGCGCGGAATAAGCAATACCTTCTCACGGCGTGCTACAGCAATATTGGCCTCCAGTCGCGTGCCGAGTGCCTGTAAACTCGCAGGTAAGCTGAGCGGAACATCGGCCAGATACGATTGCGAGGCTTCATCAAACATGGGATAAATCACGCCCAGTTTTCCCTTGATTACAGAATCGGTAAGGATATTTAATTTGATGGAAACCGACATGCCTTCGCGGATTCTTGAAAATCCCGATTCGTCGATATTGAGTCTGGCTACAAATGAAGCTGCATTGGCAATGCTGGCGATCGCTTCTCCTCTCCGCACATAATCGCCCTTTTTCTTGAATACTTTAAACACCCGCCCTGCCCGCGGAATGCTAATTTTATTAAATGCGCTGAGTGCAGAAGCCGAAGATGCCTGCGCGTCTTGCGCAATGTATTTCTCCCTGTAGTTTTGTTGGATAATTTTAATTTGCTGCTCAATGGCTTCCCGCGAAGTCTTTGCCGCTTTATAGCTCAATTCGGCCTGCTCCCATTCAAGTTTTGATACACTTCCTTTAGAAAGGAGTGTTGTAAATCGTTCTAAATTAACGTGTTCCTGTTGCTCTTTGGCTTTGGCGAGTTTGAGCGCTTCTTGTTTTTCGGTCAGTGCAGGTGCATCGTCGCGCAGGTTCGTTGCGGCAATTCCGCGCTGCAACTCGGCGGCAGCGGCATTGGCTGTGTTGATGGTGTTATCGATAACAACAGCCATATCACCAACGTGCACAGAATCCTGCTCGCGGATGAGCAACTCCTGAATCGTACCATCGGTTTGCGCTGTTAATACATAGCGATCAGTAGCATCAATCGTTCCGGCAGCAAACACGTTCTCCTCGATAGCATCGCGTTTCGGCGAAACCTCGTCTGGACTTGAGCAGGCCGAAAAGACCAACAAAAAAGAAAATATATTTAATAATTTCATAAGATTATCGGGCATTGCGGATGTTTTCGAGTGCAATAGCAGCAGCAGCCTTGGCCGACACCGCATTGAGTTGTGATTGAATAACTTTACGATGAGCTCGTAGCAAATCTTCTGAATCAAGCAAGCCCACATCGAAGCGGTTTTTAACGTGACGGTACGACTCCTGCTCAAGCCCTGCTATTTCATCTGCAGCCCGCAGTTGAATGCTCGCGTTGGCAGATTCGGCCTCGAGCTTCACTTTTTGCAATAACGACTGGTCATTGGCTTGCTGAAGCCCAAGTTTAGCCTGATTGTTACCAATTTTCGCCAAACCCAGCGAAGTAATTCGGTTGGCGCTCAGGGGCAAATCCCAGTTCAACTTTAATCCAACATACTGCGACTGAATCCAGGGTTGAGTAGGATCGAACAAACGTTTGTTGCTGTTATTCTGCCACGCATAATTGCTTATCAAGCTCAGTCCGGGCAATTGATCGAGCCTTACCTTGCGGAGGTTCTGCACTGCATAGGTAAACTGCAATTCGGCTATTTCTGACGTAAGTTGCGTAGAAATGGGCGGCATATCGGTAGGCAATTCGACATACCAAGAAGCATCAGCGCCAATCTGAACTGAATCGCTAAACAAGGCATTGAGGTATTCGCCTTGAAGCGTGATGAGATTTCGGAGCTTCTCCAATTCCTGATTTTGCTGGATAGAATAGATGCGTGAGTCGTTTACTTCCTGCACCGAAGCCAAACCCTTTTCCTTGCGGCTTGAAATAAGTTGATACAACGAATCGGCTTGCTGTGAAGATTTGCTGAGAATTTGAAGTTGCTCACGGTATGCTAAAATTGAAAAATAGCCTTGAGCCAGTTCGTTCTTAAGCCGCACAATCGCCTGCGCAGTTTGCAGTTTTGCTAACTTATGCAAGGTTTTACTCATCGGAACTTCAGCAATTCGTGCCGGCTGAAGAATATCCAATTGAGGGGAGAACGTGAATGAACTAATGTATTGCTGTCCAAACTGCACTTCTTTGAAACTGCCGGCCGGACCACCGAAAATTTCACCGGGAATAAAATTTACAGGAAGAAGGGTATTGTTGATGGCAGTGCCCGAAACCGGGGCTTTGATTGAAAACACATTGGCTAAGGCCGCCTTTTCTGTAAGCCGGGCTATTTGTTCGTCGTACCGGCGCATCATAAGTGCATACGATTCGGCATCGGCTTTTTTGTACAAGGCAGAAATATCAGAAACGGCTGCCGAGAGATTTTGACCCGATGCAGGTATGAAGCAAGCGAAAATTAGGAAAAGCGACAGTTGCCATTTCATGCAGCAAAGGTAAGAGATTGAATAACCTTAGGTGTTTTTATTTAAACTTCGTTTCGATTTAGAACCATGTAGCCCGCGATTTTAATCCCAGGAAAATAAAAGCGAAATCTTGTTTTGGGCAGGGTATTGATATTAAGTCGCCCCAGAATGCTAGAATCTCAGACCGTCGATAGAAATGAATGCAATGGCATGAGCGGGTTTCATAGGCGAGATTTCAAATGCCGAAAAAATTATCCGTTTTAAACGTTTATAAACGTTTATAAACGATTTGTTGGCTGTTGGTTCGTAGCTTCGCCCTTAGGGTAGGGGGGATAGGATTCCTACAAAATCTGTCGATTCGAGGCAAGTATTTTTTATTAACAATTCGTTTTCCTGGGCTCCACAACCAAATTATTTATTTCTAAAGCGATTTTACCTACGCCAGGGT
>CANMGM010000145.1 GCA_947497195.1 Bacteroidota bacterium | reverse complement strand
GCATTGCGGTCTAAGGTCCAATATTCGCAATGACTTAAGTGATCCAATGATGCATCTTTGCTTGAGTGTGGGTATGAACCATCCGAATCGGCAAAGAAGAAAGTGCCGGTGAACGCCGAACCTGTAGTTGCAGGAGCAGAGATGCCAATGGGACGATAAACCCCGCTTTTACCGATAGGGAAGGTGAAGGCATCATTGCCTTCTTTTTTCACAGGCCCTTGAACGTGGCTGCTGCTTGAAGCACCGCTTACGGTTGCATTGTCGAGCACGGTTACCAAATTGGTTGATGTCGAAAGAATGAGTCCAGACGTTAACGTCAAATTATTGCTGATGATAACCGGAACCATTAATGTGATACGGTTGGATGGCTTATTTACAGATACATAGCCAAAATCGGGAGGCATAGACGCATCGCCAACGACATTCTGATTTGCAGACCCATCGAAGGTTACACGGCCGTTACTTGCAGCAAAGCTTATTGCTGTTGATGATCCTTCTGTTGAGATACTTTTGGCAAATGTACTGTTGCTGTTGTAAGCAGGGAACAAGGTGAATGTAGTTGTTTGACGGAAGCTTACATCTTCGTTAAAATCATCACCTGTTGAACCTCCCATGAACATTGCGCCAGCACCTGTTACGGCTATACTTGTTGCCCCATTAAACACATTTCCGCCATTGGAAATATTGGGGCTGCCTCCGCTTTTTACAATGTTTACAGTGCCGTTAAAGGTTGTTCCGTTTAAATAAATTCCAGGGCAGTTGAATGTAACATTTCCGTTAAATGTATTTCCATTTTCGACGTACAATTCCGCACCGCTTCCAAAGGTATCGAGCACTTGCGCAGTTGTTCCGGTTTGCGTAAATCCGGCAATTCGTAAATCGCCAACATCGAAACCACTTGTGCCAATGCGTAGCGATTTGGCATTGGCCAGTGTAGATGTTCCGCCATTTTGGCCAATGCGCACCCCAAGTGATGATCCGGTTGAATTCATGGTTATGTTACCATTGAATTGGTGACCGCTTCCTCCATCAGCTAAATAAATAACGTCAGAACCAAAGTTATCTACAATGATATTTTGAGCAAAGATATCTGCATTGGCAGAACCTAAAATCCATTCACCCAAACCAGTTGATTCAAGTGTTAGTAAGCCATTGAATGTATTACCGCCTTCTGAAACCGAAGACATATCGCCAGTTTTTGTTAAAACTGCATCAGCGTTAAAAGTTGCACCATTTAAAATAATTCCCGGTGCTGTAAATGTAACGGCACCATTAAATGTTGTTCCGGTTTCAAGTTGCAAGGTAACGGCATCTATAAAATCAACCAATGTTTGCGCTGTAGAACCGGTTTGTGTTAATCCACGGATAATCAAATCGCCACTGCTGAAACCATCAATACCAATAGTAATGGTTTTGGTATCAGCCAATGTAGCTGATCCATTGGCTTGACCGAATCGAATTCCTAAACTGCTTGGTGTGGAGTTTAAAATTACATCTCCGTTGAATTGATGCCCGCTTCCTCCATGTGCAAGCTGAATAAATGAGCCGCCCGTACTATTAACCGTCAGAATTCCATTAAAGATATCTGCAGAAGTAGAACCGAGTGTCAATCCTGCTGAACTGCTATTGATGAGCGTAACATCATCATTGAATGTATTTCCACCGGTACCGATGTTTGCGGTAGAACCTGATTTTTCGATTGTTAAGGTGCTGTTGAATGTAGCACCATTTAAAAACACTTGCGGAAACTTGTAGTTTACCGCAGCATTAAAAGTGGTGCCTGTTTCAAGGTAAACTGCAGCAGTACCCGAATTTAAAGTAATAGTTTGAGCTGTTGTTCCTACTTGGGTAAAATTACGCAATCTCAGACTACCTGCTGTGAATCCAGATCCACCAATAATAATGCGTCGTCCGTCGGCAAGTGTTGCTGAACCTCCTGACTGACCAAAGCGTACACCTTTACTTGACCCTGTCGAGTTTACAGTAATATTCTGTGCAAAGTCTGTTCCTGCAGCACCATGTGCAACATAAGTCATTTGATTTCCGCTTTGTGTAAATGTAACCGCAGCGTTGAAATCATCCGCATTACTTACGCCAAGCAACAATTCGCCCGAACCCGAATTCACAAATGTTGTTGTGCCATTGAACACATTACCACCAAGGCTTTGGTTATTTCCTGATCCAGATTTTGTAAAGCTTGCCGTACCATTGAACGTAGAACCATCGAGAAATAATTGAGGTGCAGAGAATGTAACGTTAGCATTAAATGTGCAACCCGTTTTAAGAGAAAGAGATGCTGTTCCAGTAAGTGTTAACGACTGAGCCGTAGTTCCGGATTGTGTTAAGTTGCGTAAGTATAGATCGCCTATTGAAAATCCGCTGCCACCAATTTGAAGTAATTTGGTAGAAGCAAGAGTAGACGATCCACCACCTTGACCTAAACGAATTCCAGCGCTCGATCCGGTTGAGGCAAAAGTTATATCGCCTTCAAACGAATTACCCGATGCAACGTGCGCAACAGATATCCAACCCGTACCCGAATTTGTAAAACTTACATTTTGCTTATAACTATCGGGATTAACATTCGCTAAAATAATCTCGCCCGAGCCAGTATTGCTTAATGAAAATGTATTGTTAAAACTATTGCCTCCCGATGATGTAACGCTTCCTGATCCCGATTTTGTGATGCTAACCGGGTTGTTGAATGTTGATCCGTTGAACGAAACCGATGCTGAATTCGTTGTTACGTTCACCGAGAAGGTTGTTCCCGCAAAGAGCACAGTTCCAGAACAGCTTATTGCACCATTGTTAATAGAACCGCCATTAAAATTGGCTGAACCATTAATCGTAAGTGTAAATCCGTTCAGATTAAATGAACCCGAGGTGATTGTAAAATTGTTTAGCCCCGCCACTTCCGTAAACGTAGGATTGTTGCTTCCAGATACTATGGTAACATCGTCGCCAACATCGGGCGTACCTGTCGAAGGCGACCAGTTGGATGCGTTGCCCCATGCCGACGAAACTGCACCTGTCCAGGTGTAGCTGGCAGCATCGGCAAAAGCCGGTAGCAAAAGTGCAGCAGCGAAAAGAACCCGGAAAATCATCGAGGAAAAATTGGTTTGAGTGTATAAAGTTTTCATATGCAAAATGCTTGATGCGTTATCTGCAACTATTACCTTATATACACCCTTTCGGTTGCGCGATTTTCGTGCGCAGAAATCCGGTTTCTTACCGGTGTAAGAAATTAATTTTATTCGAAGCCGAAATGCTTCAAACCGCTTGGTCTTACTGAAAAATTGAAGTGTTTATCTTTACGCCTTGCACGTAAGATTAAGCACGTTCAAGATAAAACAGCGCTTCGTACAAAAACCTTATTGCCTTTATTCTGCCGAAGGCTCTACCCAGCAATTATTTTCCTTGATTAATCCGATGAGTTCGTCGACTGCATGCTCCGAATCGACATTGCGTTTCACTACTTCACGCCCCTTGTATAAGGTTATTTTTCCGACTCCTGTGCCCACATAACCAAAATCTGCATCGGCCATTTCGCCCGGGCCGTTTACGATACAGCCCATGATGCCGATTTTCAATCCTTTGAGGTGATCGGTGCGCTTGCGGATTTTCGCCGTTGTTTCCTGCAAATCGAATAAGGTACGACCGCAACTCGGGCAGGAGATGTATTCTGTTTTTGAAATGCGTGCGCGTGCAGCCTGCAAAATTCCAAATGCCGTTTGGTTGATGAACTTTTGATTTCCCTGCATCGTTCCGCGTTGAAGCCAAATGCCATCAACGAGTCCGTCGTTTAACAAGGCTCCGCAATCTGTGGCTGCATACAATTGAAATGCATCGTCGCTTTCATCCGCATAATCGCGGTAAACCAATACCGGACAATCAATTCCACGCTGCATCAACTCCACCACAAAACGCCTCAACTCAGGCATCGCATGCATATTCGATGACCGCAATACCAAAACCCAGTTGGTTTCTTTTAAAAGCCGAAATAGCGCTTCTGAGAAATCGGCCGCATCGTGCAGTAAAAAATTGAGCTTACCAGAAACCTTGAAATTCCCGCCTAATGCTTCGGCCGTGGTAAATAAAGGATAGGTGCGAACCTTTTTATCGTCCCAAACCGCTGCATTCTGAATGATACCAAGTGTACCCGGAATTTCGAAGTCGACCGCTGCATCGCCTGTATAAACGTAATCGCAAGCCTGATCCTGAATATTCCATTTGTCGCTTTCTTGCACATATTGATAACCTACGCGGTATAAATACGAAGGCTTTTCGGGTTTCTCAAAACGAAAATCGGATACCACAACCGGAACCGACTTACCTCCAATATTCTCTTCAGAACGCGACGCGCGACGCTGATGTTCAAACGGATGCACCGGCCAGGACGAAACTGTAGGAATCGGATTATGTGCAGCTCTGTTGCTGTACCGTTCGGCTAGGGCGCGTGCCACCGGAATTTCAAGTTCGGGTTCCTCGGTAAGCGAAACACGAATGGTATCGCCCAAACCATCTTCGAGC
Source organism: Bacteroidota bacterium (assembly GCA_947497195.1). Taxonomy (GTDB): domain Bacteria; phylum Bacteroidota; class Bacteroidia; order M30B66; family M30B66; genus CAMCXT01. The sequence continues at coordinate 1,714 of CANMGM010000145.1, read as the reverse complement.
AAGGTGCCAATTCCAACGGCAGATTTGATCCGTCCGTCTTCGCCTTCACCGGCTTCGGTAACACCCAGATGTAGCGGATAATTCATATTCTCCTGCATCATTCGGTTAACTAGCATGCGGTAAGCCTGCACCATGACCTGCGTGTTCGACGCCTTCATAGACAGAACGATATTGTGGAAATTTTCGGCCTCGGCGATGCGGATAAACTCGAGCGCTGATTCAACCATGCCCAGCGGACTGTCGCCATAGCGGCTCATGATACGATCTGAAAGGCTTCCGTGATTGGTGCCGATGCGCATGGCAGTCCCATACTCTTTGCAAATGCGCACCAGCGGAACAAAGCGTTCGCGGATGCGTTCCAATTCAGCTTCGTAGGCAGCATCGGTATAGTCGATGGTTTCGAAGCGTTTTTTATCGGCATAATTGCCCGGATTAACACGCACTTTCTCAACAAGACGTGCTGCCAGTTCGGCGGCGTTTGGTGTAAAATGAATGTCGGCAACCAATGGTGTGTTGAATCCTGCCCGGCGCAATTCCTTTTTTATTTCTTCAAGATTCTGCGCTTCCTTAAGACTTGGTGCGGTTATGCGTACGAGCTCACAGCCTGCCTCGATCATACGGATAGATTGTGCAACCGTGGCGGCCGTATCCATCGTATCGGTGGTGGTCATCGACTGCACGCGGATGGAATTATTCCCACCCATCAGTAAATCGCCAATACGCACTTCGCGTGTTTCGAAACGCGTGTATTTTGTTAATGAAGTGCAGTAACGAAGGTGCGAAAAGTCTGATGCCATACCCGGATTTGTTTCGACAAAAATAAGGGTATGAACAATGCCACAGCGTATTTTGTTCGCTGAAATTAAGGCTGCAAGTGAACGAAGCGGAAGAATTGCGTCGGTTTGGCTTCGCGAACCAAAACAGCGACATAAATTCCGGTCGGCAATTCCGGTAGTTTTGCCTTCCCGCCATCAACGCGAAGCAGTTCGATTAACTGCCCTGAAACTGAATAAATATGGGCATTTCCGCTGATAGATGCGCCTGAGGCATCACTAAATATTAGCACATCATGCACGGGATTGATGAGAGAAGTTCCCGCACTCTGAGACTTCCCAACACCTCCTGTTGAACCCAACACATAAATGGATTTTAGGATAGGTTCGGCAGGCAATTCGGGATCGGTAACCATCGAAGGCCAAATCACAACCGTATTACCCCCCTCCACAAAAAAGCTTGGCGTTATATCGATGTCGACCGTGAAATCGCGCGTTTGTTGAGGCGCGAAAAACTGAAGTGTATTCTCATACACACCAAGCGGCGATGTTATGGAATCGTTACTGCTGTTTAGGAATTCGAGCTGTAAATTTCCGACACGACTATTGGCGCCTTGATTTTTAACAGCAAACTGCACACTTATTTGATCGTTCATCGCAACCGTATCGGGTAACGAAACCGAAACAAGCCTCAATTGCGCTATTGCGGGTATTGACACAAACGCACATACAACAGCCAGAAGCACAGCCTTCATAAGAAGCAAGATACAGTGTTGTGGCTTAGAATTCATGGTGCGAATTGATTTCAATTCAAAAGTATTCAAAGGAATTGAATGCAAATCGGTATTATTGCAATGTTCTTACGCGCTCAAAATTGAATTGAAGATGGACATTCTACCCGAAATAATTGATTCAATGAATAAAGAAGAGCTTCGTTTCTT
>CANMGM010000144.1 GCA_947497195.1 Bacteroidota bacterium | reverse complement strand
CCTGCCAAAATTGATATCAGAATAATTCCTCCGTAAAGCATTAACTCGTAGATATTGTTTTCTGCGAAACGATTGCTTAAAAGAAACATTCCAAAAGCAAGACAGGGTATCAGATGGCGCAAATAACCTATTATTCCTGCCGAGGTATCCATCGCTCCAACGGCACCGGTCCATCGACCAATCATCAAACTGGCCCAAAACAGGGAAACAAAGGGGGCGATATCTTCTGTCGCCGTTCCGAGGTGCACGCGCATAAATTCGGGTAAGTTTGATGCCGTCGAAACCTCTACCCCTACGTAAAGAAAAATGGCGATCATGCCCATCCACAATTGAGGATAGGATAGCGCCGATTTTTTCTCGCTTTGAATGCCGCCAATCGATTCAGCCGCATCGGCAGCCGATTCAATTTTGTTGGGAAGCGACGAAAAACGAAACAGTAGTGCAACAAGGAGAAAGGCGGCACCTAAAATCAAATACGGCAATTTAACGGCATCGAGCGAATCGAGCTTGGAGCCGGCTACCGTGCCAAAAATGGCAAAACTCACAATGAGCGGACCAATGGTGGTACCAACGTTATTAATTCCGCCCGCCATACTCAAGCGTTGCGCCCCTTTAGATGCATCGCCCAATGTGATTACCAGCGGGTTTGCGGCGGTTTGCTGCAGCGAAAAACCAAGACCTACGATGAATAAGCCCGAAATCATCAAACCAAAGGATGAAAGTTCGGCGGCCGGATAAAATAACATAGTGCCAATAGCCGAAATAACCAGTCCGAGCGAAATGCCATTTTTATAGCCGATGCGGTTTAGCACATCTTCTCCAATGATTTTAGAAGCCAGCAAATAAATAACCGAACCTACGGTATAAGCTACGTAAAAAGCGAAAGAGATCATCTGGCTTTGCCATTGCTCGAGGTTGAGCTTTTCTTTAAAAACCGGAATTAGTATGTCGTTACTGGCGGCTACAAAGCCCCAGAAAAAAAACACCGAAATGAGAGTTATGAATGCGCCTTGGTTTTTCATACGCACAAATTAGGTGTAATAAAGTACTTGTCTCGTTTTCAACGGTTGAATTTTTGAGCAGCGCAACGTTGAAAAGTATGCCGAGTTTTTCCAGCGGCAAAGTTCAAATTCAAGCTAAGTCGGAGCATCAAACCACGCGTAAAGATTGGCCAACGAAATTTCCTGTTTTTTAAGGCCTGCAACATCGTGCGCAATTCGACCTTCATGTAAATGAATTATCCGGCTGCCTGCGCGCAAACAATGACGCAAGTCATGGGTTACCATAATGGCTGTTAATTTTTGGTGTTCGACAATGGAGCACGCTAACCGAAATACTGTTTCGGCCGATTTTGGATCCAGTGCAGCAGTTGGCTCATCAAGCAATAGCAATTTCGGCTTAAGGTACGTTGCCATCAAAAGGGATAACGCCTGACGTTGCCCGCCTGAAAACGAACCTGCAGTCCGATCGAGTTTGTCCTCGAGGCCCATCCCCAAAACAGCGATTCGATCGCGTATTTCATTGCGGAAGGCATTGTCGGTACCAATCCTCAATCCACGCCCTGTGGAGCGCAATGCTGCGAGTCTGAAGTTTTCGACGATCGAAAGTTCTGCTGCAATTCCATCGGCCGGTTGCTGGAACACACGGGCTATTTGTTTCGCGCGCACGTGCAATGATTTATGTGTAAAATCCTCGCCGTAAAGTTCAATTTTAGACTTACCCAAATCTGCACGAACATTTCCGGCAATAACGTTGAGCAAGGTTGATTTTCCCGAGCCGTTGGCACCGAGTAGAAAGATAAACTCGCCTTCCAAAACAGAGAGGCTCAAATCATCAAGCGCCCGAAACTCTTGTTCAGTGCCTCGGTTAAATGTTACCGACAGGTTTTTTAGTTGCATCATCGTAGTTTCAATTTTTTATGAAACACTGGAAGCGACACAAAAAGCAAAACAACCAAAGCATTAAATAACTTCATCCAGTTAGGGTCTATTCCCGAAGCGAGCGTAATGGCCATAATGAGCCGAAAAACAAGGCAACCAAACAGCACAAGCAGCAACTGCATGGAAAGCGAATGCAGACCAAATAATTTTTGCAAACTTTCTCCCATCATAACTGAGCCCAACCCTAAAATCACAATGCCGATGCCCATGTTTATGTCGGCAAACTGCTGCATCTGCATCACGAGTGCTGCCGATAATGCGGTAAATCCGTTTGCAATGGCAAGGCCTGTAATTTTCATTAGTTGTGTATTGATGCCCATAGATGCGGCCATGGCTTCCGACTGCCCTGTAGCGCGCAATGCGAGGCCAAAATCGGTCTTGAGGAACCAGTACAAAAGGGCCAGGCTAAAAATTGCAAAAAGTGCTACAATCATCAATTCGTTCCTGTAACGATCGCTGCTTAATTGGAGTGCAGAGAAAACAGAATCGCACTGTTCGGAAAGCGGCAAATTGGAACGGCCCATCACACTGAGATTTACAGAGTATAAAGCGGTCATAACTAAAATTCCGGCAAGCAGGGCATTGACTCCTAACGTAGTATGAATTAGCGCTGTAATTGAACCGGATAGCGCCCCGCAGAGTATACCGCAGAGTACAGAAAGATACCAAGGCAAACCACCAATCAGACAAACCGCGGTTACCGATGCCGAAAGGGTATAACTGCCGTCGGTGGTAATATCGGGTAGATTAAAAATGCGCACCGAGAGGAAAACACCCCAGGCCATCATTGTTGTGGCAAGTGCAAGTGAGAGTGCCGAGATGTAAAAATCCATGCAAGAGTTTTTTTTCAGGGTTTTGAGTCCAGTGTTTTTTCGAGTAACTAACGCCCCTTGTTGGATGCAATTTTTTTTCGGGTTTTCACTTTTATAAGCGGAGGCATTTTACCGGTCTTCAGAAAAGAAACTGCTTGGCAACCTGCATCGTACCCCCATTGATAGATGTCGGCCCCAAAAGCCATGTCGGCGCCGCGAGCAATTAATCCGGCCTCAGAAGTTAAAATCGGTATGCCTTTACCCTTGCATACGGATGCGATGGTTTCGAAGGAGGCAAAAATGGTATTATCGGGAAGTGCAAAGAAAACATCGATGCCTTGCGCAACCAGTTGTTCGGTTATGATGCGTGTATCGGCCGAATTTGATGCCGGTAAAACAACTAACTCAAGCGATAGCTGCGATGCGACGCTTTGAATACGTTTGAGCGCATCAACGCTTTGTGGTTCGCTTTGGTTAATAATTGTACCCACCTTTTTTGCTCCTGGGCGCAATTCGTGAATTAAGGTAAAGGCTGTATCGATGTATTCGAGTGTTTCGTAAACGCCGAAGAGATTGCTCTGAGGTTTACCCGATTTATCGACAAGTCCGGCAATTTCGGGGCTCGGACTCACCATCATGCAGATTGGAATTTTATTCGTCTTCTTGGCTGCCGAGATTGTTGAAAGTGTTGCATTGCAGGCAATCAGATCGACCTGTTGTGCTATAAAATAATCGACAGATTGCGTCAATGCGGGAATGTCGCCCTGGGCATTGCGATAGAGCACATCGAGATTTGTTTCGGCCGTGAAACCACTATCCTTTAAGGCCACGAAAAATCCCTTCTTTGCTTCAGCCAGTGTTGCATCTTCAAATGCGTCGAGGAATGCAACGCGATACCTGCGATCTACGGAATCATTTCCTCCACACGAAGAAATGAAGAGCGACCAGACGCACAAAGCCGCAAAAAGAAGTAAACGAAATAGCATAAACAAAGAAACAAAAATCTACACACTAAGTTCTTGCGCAGGATCCCAAAACACACGATTCCAATTTTGTATCTCGTCGTTTATTACTTCAACACCCTCTTCAAGTAGGCGTTGCTGCATAGCTTCGGGTGGATGAAAATGCGCTTTGCCGCTTAACATTCCCAATCGGTTCACCACACGGTGTGCCGGAACCGGAGGGATTACAGCATGGGATGCATTCATTGCCCAGCCTACCGTGCGCGCCGAACTTCCAATGCCCAAATAGCGCGCAATGGCACCATAACTTGTGGCTCGGCCGCTCGGAACTAAACGCACAACTGCATAAACATTTTCGAAAAAATCGGCTGATAAACGCGGATCTTTCATGGTCTATAGCTGATAAGTTTTATCGGTATGCCTTTCTTGCGAAACATCATTTCATAATGCGTGCGAATTTTAATAAGTTCGTCGTTCGGGAAATCACGGTCTATATCTTCACTGAATCGAAGCAATTCGGCCTCTGTTTCGCGAATTACTTCAAGCGTGAAGGATACATTAAAATCGGAGTCGGTTTTTAGATGTACAATTCCGACCTCAGTAAGTAATTCCTTGTATCTTACATTGCTTTCTGCACTGGTGAGGCGTTTTCGTGCATCGCCTTTCTTCGGTTTCGGGTCGGGAAAAGTAACCCAGATTTCGCTTAGCTCGCCGGGGGCAAAGAAATTTCCGATGCGCTCGGCTTGTGAACGAATAAATCCAACATTGCTCATGCCTTCGTCAAGTGCAGTTCGGGCGCCCCTCCAGATGCGGTTCCCCTTAAGGTCCAGACCCAAAAAGTTGCGTTCGGGATGCAAACGAGCTAGCCCAACTGTATATTCGCCTTTACCACAGCCAACTTCCAGTGTAATGGGTTGAGCTGCGCAAAAAAAATCGGTGTTCCAGCGACCTTTCAGAGGGTGGTCAAAATTTTCTTTCTGGTACGGATGCTGAATAACATGGGTAAACAAATCGAGTTCCGCGAAATGCTTGAGTTTATTCTTAGCCATATTACCAGTTAGGGTCTGTTGGACGAACGATTATCTCTTCGGGTACGGTTTGGGGCGCAAGCTGAGTAATGTTTACGATAATGCGTGCCAAATCTTCGGCCGGAATAAAATGCTCACGGGGAACGTCGAGACCTTCCCAGGTATCGGTGTCGATTGCTCCCGGAATAATCCGTGTAACAGCAACATTAAATGAACGCAGCGAATGAAAAAGCAATTCGGCATAAGCCGAGAGCAATGCTTTTGAAAGCACGTAGGGCGCCGCCTCAGGTCGCGGATTGCGTGTGGCAATGGAACCGATGAAAATGATTCTACCGCTTTTTCTTAACTTCATTGCATCAAGCCAATGACCAATTGTTTCAAGCGCAGGAACGAAATTATGGTCTAAGGCATCATCCAGTTGTTGACGTGTAAGATCATCCACCAAACCCGGTGTAAAGATGCCGGCATTCAGCAGAATTAAGTCAGGAACAAGTCCTTCGGAATTGATTTTGGCATTGAGTGCTGCGATGGAATGATTATCGCGCAAATCGCCTTCCACATAGATTGGTTTGCTCGCCCCCAATTCGAGGAGCAGCTGGTTCAACTGTTTCGACGGACGGGCAACAAATGCCGTTCTGTACCCTAAGTGGGAAAGTGCTAAGGTGGCCGCTTTCCCGATTCCGCGTGTAGCACCTGTAATAACTGCAAGCATGCCGTAAAAGTACTTGTTTTCGAACCTCCTTGCACATCTTTCTTAATCCATGAATTTAACCTCATTCTATTTCAGATAGAAATTAGATTAAATTTAGTTTCTATTTTGCCGAATGAATTCAAGAAAGGAAAGTTGATGATTGTTAGCGAATTAATAAGTGGATTAGGGAACCAAATGTTTCAGTATGCCGCGGCGCGTGCTTTGTCGCTCGAGAAGAACACGGAACTAAAACTGGACCGAACCTGGTTTGATTTGGAGATTGAAAAGCAAACGCCTCGTAGTTACGGCCTCGATCCGTTTTTGCTAAAACCCTCTTTTATAAGTGAAAAGGAACGTACGTTTTTCCTAAACCCCTACACTGGCGGCATTCTAAACCGGGCATTGTTAAAATGGAACGCGATGCAGCCGTATTACAAACAAAGAGTGTATAGAGAGCCTCATTTCCATTTCGATGCACATTTTTTCAAGGCTACATCAAACACCTATCTTATCGGATATTGGCAGTCTGAAAAATATTTTTCAAAATATGCGCAACAAATTCGCGCCGACTTTGGTTTCAAATCCTTACCCGGTGGCCAAAACGAAAATTGGCGGCAATTAATTCAAACAAGCAACGCAATCTCTTTGCATGTACGGCGCAGTGATATGGTAAACAATCCTGATGTAGTTAAAACCCATGGTTCGTGTGATTTGGATTATTACACAGCCGCGGCCGAAAAAATTGCCGAAGGACTTGAGAATCCCGTTTTCTTTATTTTTTCGGATGAGCCCGATTGGTGTAAGGCCCATCTAAAGCTGG
>CANMGM010000143.1 GCA_947497195.1 Bacteroidota bacterium | reverse complement strand
TGCATTGGCTACATCGCCCGAAACGGGATCAAAAGCAGCAAAGCTCGATTATTTTATTGATGCAAATACAGGTTCACGCGATTTTCTAAACACTCCCCCACTCGATTTTTCGGGACTGAGTAGCGCCTTACTCAGTTTTGATTTTGCGTATATGCCACGCTTTCAAAACATATCTGATTCGTTAATCCTAAGTTATTCTGCTAACTGCGGAGACTCCTTCACGCGTTTGTTGACCTTGAGCGGAAGTACACTTGCCACTACACAAGCTTTTCCGGATGTTTTTAATGCCAATCTGAGTTCGCTTTGGTGTGGTGCTTTGGGATTTGCTCCATGCGTTTCACTAAACCTCGATAGTTTGGCAGGAAATACCACTGTGGTTTTCCGTTGGGAAGGATTCTGCAATAACGGGAACAATCTGTATATCGACAATATTCGAATCGAAGGTGAACAAGCGCAAATTGCGCCAAGTGCAGCATTCAATGCTATGTGGGATTTACCGGCCTGCACTGGAAGTACGGTACAATTTCAAAACGAGTCGACCGGTAATCCCGATTCGTTTTTATGGACGTTTAATGGAGGCAGTCCAGCAAGCTCAGCGCTCGAAAATCCTCAGGTAAATTATGATAGCCCGGGCGTTTATTCGGTTGGATTACGTGTGTCGAATAGTCAGGGCAACGACTCGGTATTCTTCAACAATTATGTCGTGGTAACGGAAGTGCCGCTTGTAAGTATCGCAACAGCCAGCGATACCATTTGCGGCGGTAATACAGCGATATTAATTGCAAGCGGAGCAAATTATTATTATTGGAACAGCGGACCGGCAATGTCTACGACATTCGGCGATTCGGTCGCTGTTAGTCCTCAAAACAGCGCAAGCTACACGGTGAATGGTGTTTCTGAGGTAGGTTGCGCTGCTGGTGCTACACAGCAAATAACTGTCGTAACACAACCTGTCCCTCCAACCATTACCATTGATGGATTTTACCTTGTTGCAAGTCCGGGCATTGGGTATGAGTGGTATTTTAACGGATCACTTCTTCCGGATGCGACCGGGCAGTCTATTATTCCGACTCAGAATGGCAATTACAATGTACGTGTCTATCTGCAGGATAACTGTTCATCCATTTCGGGCATTTTCACCGTTAATTTTGCAGGCAACGAGCAGATAAAGGCCTCCGATAATTTGTTGATTTTCCCGAATCCGGCCAATGAACGTATTCGACTGGAATACAATGAGTCGTTTTGCTCCGTTCAGGTATTTAGTGGCTCCGGATTGCGCGTATTCGAAAGTTCCACAACGTATGTAATCGAAACATCATCATTGGCTTCGGGCTTGTATTCGCTTATTCTAACCAACAAAAAGGGCGAGCATATCCGCCAATCATTTGAAGTACTGCACTAATCAGCGAGGACTAAGCCGGCAACTTCTTTTCCGGTAGAAGAACCAAGTGCCACTCCCATTCCTCCCATGCGAACAGCACAAAATAAATTAGGGGAAATTTGCTTCACGATAGGCCGCTTTTCATCACCAAGCCCCATTGTTCCTGCCCAACGGTAATCAATTGTGTATTTCTTTCCGGGTAAAATCATTTCCATCAGAAGCTCCTCCAGATTCTCCTGAATGTGAAGGGTTACATCGTGTGAGGTGGTTGTTTCTCCTTCAAAATCAAGGTTTCTACCGCCCCCGAGTAAAACGCGCTTCCCTACATTTCTGAAGTAATAATACCCTTCATCGAGGTGAAACGTACCCTTTAATTGTAAATCATTTATCTCAGAGGTAACGAGTACCTGCGCGCGCGCCGGCTTCACATCCAATTCGGGCAGAAATTGCGAAGCAAATCCGTTTGTTGCAATAACAACCTTAGAGGCTTTAATGCTCCCTTCTTTGGTTATGATTTGCATTTGCGTACCTTCATCCACGAGCTCCAAAACAGGCAATCCAAACAGCATGGTTATGTTTGATTGCTGAACTTTTCGTATCAGGGCATCCATCATTTTACCGGTGTTGATTTGACCTTCTGCACGGTTAAACACCATCGCTTCGGCATGCTTCAACCCCATTTCTCCGATTCTGTATGTAGCATCCGAATAGACAACCTCGCCCGGTATAAACTCTTTCAAAGCCCGGTTGAATTGTTCCATAAAGGCAAAAGCATCTTCATAACTTTCTTTTTCCGCATGACGAAAAACCTCGTACCCTCCGCAAAGCTCCAGTTCGATGGCGGCATCACCCAATTCACTGCGCAGAAGCTGAAAACCATTATACCGCTTCTCAATAAGTTGGATTACCTCATGAAAAGGCATTTTGCGAGAATCGGCAACCAATTCCGAGAGGCTTCCAAAGCAAGCAAAACCGGCATTCTTTGTAGAAGCTCCGTTTGGTAAAGCAGATCGTTCAATTACAGCTATTCGTGCTTTTGGAGCCTTCCTGCGTAAATGTAAAGCAGCGGTAAGACCAACTATTCCGCTGCCAACAATGCAATAATCGATTTTTTCCAGCCAGGTTGATTGTTCCCAATAGCTGAACATGTTCGTATTTATTTGACGGTTTGGCGGGCCAAAGCGGGCCAGTGTTGCATACCAAGCTCCAGTAAACCGAAGAACAGAAATGAATACACCAAGTTACCGGCAATGGTGTAGCCGAAAAACGGAACACCCAAAGCATAGGTTCCAATCAAGCCTGAAAAAGTCATTTCAAGTCCATGTCCTGAAATCCACGTGCCGAAATTGCTAACCAAAAAGAAAACCAACGCACTTCCGAAAGATGCAAATCCTAGACGTGCTGCTTGCGGTCCTGATACCAGGCTTCGTTTATTTTTTCCGTACCAGCTGCCAATCACCGTCATAAGTGCCACAGAAAAATAAACCAGTAATGTTTCGGGCGATGTGAAATATTCGGCCGGTGTAATCCACTGTGCGTTAATCGTTGTAACCGTAATATAATCAGAAACCAACATGGCCAATAGCGGAACAGCAAACCTCCAAAAACCGGACGTAATGTATGCACCACCCATCAGAGCGATGGCGGCCATGGGCGTAAAATTGGGATAGTGCGGAATAAGACGAAAAACACAGGCTACAGAGATAGCCAATGCAACTGGGAAAAATTTGGGCACTTTCGGGTTCATATACATATCCTTGCTAACGGCAAATGTAACAAGGAAATGTATTTCTTGTTTCGATGTTGGGCGAAATATTCTCCACCACTGCTTTATATTTTTGAACAGCAATCTTTCCGATGTAATCAATAGAAAGCCTTATTTTTGTCTGATACATGGCACAATTTTTATTTTAGCCGAAAAAACTATCCATATGACCTTTCGTTTACTCCCTGTATTTGCAATCCTCTTCACACAATTTGCATTTAGTCAGAACAATCCAGCTCCCAAGCAGCCGCCTAAAAAACGAAGTAACACCTACGGCGATTTGAATTTAACGATGGGAATTCCGATGTACAACTACAAAGAAACGACAACTTCCCTACCCTTCGGTGGTACATTCAATGTACTTCACCAGCCTTCTCGGCACATTCCGATTTTATTCGGTGGCGGAATTAGCTATCTGCATGCCGGTGGACAACGGGTTAATGAAACTCTAACTGCAGAAATTACAGCCAATGGATTACCAATACAGGGCTTCGAGCCTTTGGTTATTCCATTAGAATTCCGCATGAACAATCACATTTTAAACGGACATGCCATGGTACGTTTTCAAGCGCCCCTGCGTTACGTTAAGCCCTATATCGATATTCTCGGAGGATTCAATTACCTCTGGACAAGTACAGCAGTTTATGATAATTCTCCGCAGCGGTATTTCACCACAACAAACGACAACAATTTAATTGACCGCCAGACACAAAAAAGCTCATTTACATGGTCGGCCGGATTTGGAGCCGGATTTTACATTTTCTTAAACGAGGAAACCTATCTTAACCTTAATGCTTCCTATTTGGGTGGCGGATGGGCGCGGTATTTCGATAAGAAACAGGTTCAGAGCTGGGATGTTCAGCTTTCTGTGTCATCGCCAGCTCCGGGCGAAGGTTCGTTAAACGCCGACAACATCAATGTGAACACAATTCCTAAAAATTCGCGCACCGATATGCTGTATGCCCAATTGGGACTTGGATTAAATTTCGGAGGGCGCGGCAATAACGCGGTGAAAGGCAATAAAACTAAGACGAACGCCAATCCGAATACTTCGAAGCCCAAACCAACAAAACCACCTTACCGTCGCTGATGCAATTGATTCAGTAAATTTCTTCTTGCCACATAATGAGTGGTAATACCCAATTTATTTTCCCAAACGTATAGTACAATCAAACTTTATTGTGTTTTTTGCGTTCTTAAATAAGGTTTCGCCCTAACCAATCTGAAAACAATAAGCATTAACGAGCCGAATGCCTTTAAGGAGATTCTGCGGGTTTTCCGCAGCGACAATCCTATTGTACTAATTCAACTCCCTGCTGTTTTTGCATTGTTTGCCCCTCCGAATCCAGCAGGTGTTGCTGCGCTCAACAAAGGAAAATCAAGACTTCCCGGTAAAAATTATGGTTCTGCTGTAGGTTCATTAAGCAAATACTATAGCAATTTCGCACGCGATGCCATGCCACCTACAATACGTTCGGGCGATCAATTGCGATTTATCGAAGGAGCTTTCCTTCATGTAAAATTCACCAATCCTGATTTCAATTCTTCGACTATCCGAAATGGCACACATCTCGGACTGGTTATGCCTGAGGGTGTACACCGAAAATTGTACACCATGCTTGAAATGCTAATGCAAGCCGATGCCGACCCCAACCTCTATAACGGAAAACATTATACTGCCCCCATTTGTACCAGTGCCAATTTGAGCGGGCAGGGTTCCATTACTGAATTGGAAAAAGCAATCGAATTTGGAGAAGCGCGCGAGATTCCTCTCTTTGTTTCACACAACAACATGAATGACGAAAAGGGTTCGTTTCCAATCTTTTCTTTTAATGGAGAAAAGGTAAGTATTTTGCGGAAAGGGCCCGGTTTGAATCGAATTCGACAACAGTTCCCCCCCGAATTTCAATTTATCGAGTAAAAAATCAGATTGGTCCCATGTAAATTTGTGGATTATGCCTGATTTTAAAGTTCAGCGAATTGGCGATGAAACAGAAGCGATTGGCTCTTTCATGCAAATCGATTGCTAGTTGTTTATCGGAACTTTCTGAAATATATACGCTAGGATTTAAACAAACTTCTTCAAACTTCCCACTACCATCGGCTAATTCAATCATACGAGCAGTTGCATGATCGTTATATGCTGTTACGATAATGCCCGATTCTGCACAAAGATGTAGATACCAAAGCATGTGGCAGCCGGCAATGGATGAAAGAAAAAGCTCCTCCGGATTATACCGTGACGCATCTCCTAAAAAAGAAGGGTCAGAGGAGCATAAAATTTCAAGCTTTTGATCAGATTTAAAAGTATACTCTCTTCCGTAAGCACGATAGGAGCTTGTTCCGATTCCTTTATTACCTGTCCAAACAATTTCAGCCCGGTAAAAATGCTGTTTTAAGTTTGACATGCTTTATTTCAGTCCACTAAATTGTTTCCACGCATTTATCAGCAAATTCGTAGAGCCATCGTGTTGATTTACCTCAGCATCGGCCTCTAATTCTGGCAAGATTCGGTTCGCCAGCTGCTTGCCCAATTCAACGCCCCATTGGTCGTATGAATACACATTCCAAATCGCGCCCTGCACAAAAATCTTGTGCTCGTAGGCTGCGATGAGCGCACCCAAATTGTATGGATTTAATTCACGTATCAATATAGAATTCGTTGGTTTGTTTCCTTCAAATATGCGGAATGGTGCATGAAAGGTAATCTCAGATTCATTCATTCCTTTTGCCTTGAGTTCGGCCTCTACCGTAGCGCGATCTTTCCCGTTCATCAAGGCTTCGGGCTGCGCGAAGAAATTCGACATGAGCAGTGTATGGTGTTTCCCGATTGGATTCTGGCTGATGGCCGGCGCAATGAAATCGCAGGGAATCAACTGCGTGCCTTGGTGAATGAGTTGGTAAAATGCATGCTGTCCGTTGGTTCCAGGCTCGCCCCAGATGATTGGCCCCGTTGAATACTGCACACGCTTCCCGTTTCTATCAACCGATTTCCCGTTGCTCTCCATATCGCCCTGCTGCAGATATGCCGCAAAGCGATGCAAATACTGATCGTAGGGCAAAATTGCATGCGAAGCCGCCCCAAAAAAGTTGGCATACCAGATTCCGAGT
>CANMGM010000142.1 GCA_947497195.1 Bacteroidota bacterium | reverse complement strand
TCGGCTGAATTCCTTTTTCTTTTCTTTCCAATTTCCTTGCTGCTGCATTATTTCCTAAAGGGTAATTTTGCTCAGATGCTTGCGCTTACTCTGTTAAGCGCTTGGTTTTATATGGCGGCTTTTCCGCTTTACATTTTCATATTACTGGGTTTGATTGTCTTTGATTACTTGGGCGCACTTTTACTTGAGCAATCAAAGGGGACGGGAAGAAAGCTATTTCTTGGTTTTTGTGTATTTGTAAATATTGCTTTACTGGCATCCTTCAAGTATTGGAATTTTATTGCCGAAAATCTGAATGTGGTCGGAGCATCTTTGCCCAAACACGATTGGATACTCCCTGTCGGTCTTTCGTTTCATGTCTTTCAAAGTTTAAGTTATTTAATAGAGGTTTATCGTAGCAAGTGGACGGCAGAACGAAATTTTCTCCGCTATGCACTGTATGTGTTGTTTTTTCCTCAAATGGTTGCGGGGCCAATTGAACGGCCACAAAATATTTTACCACAATTCAAAAAATTCAAAGCTTTTAATCCTGAAAAATTCAAGACAGGTATTTATCTTTTTCTGAAAGGACTCTTTATGAAGGTGGCCGTTGCCGACCGATTGGCAGCTTTTTCAGATCCGGTTTTTAACAATCCGGCACTTGCTTCTGGTCAGCAGGTATTGCTCGCTATGGTGTTTTTTATGTTTCAGATTTACGCAGACTTCTCAGGTTATAGCAATATGGCGCTGGGCATTGCGCATTCACTTGGAGTGAATTTAATGGTAAATTTCAAACAACCATACCTTGCTTGCTCTTTGGGCGATTTTTGGCGTAGGTGGCATATCTCCCTGAGCACCTGGTTTCGCGATTATGTTTACATACCACTCGGAGGAAGTCGTAATGGTTTTGCCAGATCGGGTTTCAATTTGTTGGTAGTTTTTCTGCTCAGCGGCATATGGCATGGCGCCGGTTGGACATTTATTTTGTGGGGCTTTCTACATGGGATGGGGTTGATTTTTGAAAATTATTTTTTGCAAAACAGGAAAAAAGAATTCCGCATGTTAGGTTGGCTACGAACGCAGCTTTGGGTTATGGTATGTTGGATTTTCTTTCGTAGTCAGACATTCCAGGATGTCGTGCAATTATTTATTTCATTGTTTCAATGGCATAAACCTCCGCTCTTAATCGATTTTTCGATAACCGAAATCATGTATGGATTAATCATCGTCATCTTGATTCCACTTAGTGAGTATTTCAAGTGGCAGCATAAACTATTTTTAAGGTATTCATGGCTGTTTTTCGCTCTATTATTGGTTGCAACATATTTACTGGGGAATTTCAAGTCTAGTTCATTTCTCTATTTTCAGTTCTGATGCGAATTGTTCATTTTCTTTCAATCGTTATTCTGCTTGGAATTTATGCCTTGATTAAAATTCCTGGAGCGGTTTTACTGCTTAAACCATACGGAATCGATTTATATGCACTGGGCGATTTATACCGCTATGCATATCTTAGCGAATACCGCGACACTACACAGTTTGTTGAAGCATTACCTTCTAAGACAGAAAATAACATCAATCTGTTTGTTTTAGGAGATAGTTTTACCGCGTCGTTCAAACAAGTACATTATCAAGGTGTAAGCGCCTATAGTTTTGTAAACTGGAACCAAGCCGCTGATCATCAATTTACACTTCAAACAGATTCTGCTATGAATTCTGTGTTGCTTGTTACCTGCGCCGAAAAGAATATTCGTTTACGTTTTGCTAAAAATCAATTGGCTTTGTACCTGGCGAAGGTTGGAACAACCGGCGATTTAGGTTTTACACTGGTTGAAAAGCCATTGAGTACGGCCGAGTATCTGAAGAAATACCTAGGCAGAGCCGATGTTAGCGATCAAAATATCCAAGCCGTACTATTTGAAAACGAATTGGCTTTGCGCATAAAAGAAATTAAAGCAGCATTTAATCGTAGCGTGTTTGGTAAAATTGCTCCGGAAGTTGAAATTTATTCGGAGAAAAACATGCTTTTTCAAAAACTTACAACTGATCCGAAATATATCTACATGAGTAGTTTTAGGGAGCTTGAGGTGCAGGAAGAAGACGAATTGATTCTTGGAATGTCTCGTCTGGTGAAGCATTACAAAAAAGCCGGAATTGATTCTGTGATTTTTTCATTTATTCCAAATCCAGTTTCAATTGTGGCACCTCAATTCAAAGGTAGAATCTACAATATGCTCATTCCACGACTGGAGAAACGCATAGCAGAAACAGGGGCCGGATGCGTTTCGGTTTACGATAGCTTTACCCATTTTGGAGAGCAGGTGTATCGTAGGGGCGACACACACTGGAATGCAAAAGGAGCTTCGTTTTGGCTGAATCGCATGAACCAAACGCTCGTAAGAGTGGATAATAAATAATTTTGATATCCTTCTGTATTTTTCCGAATTGATCTGCAAGACTATATTCTGATGACCTCAATTGGGGATAATGAATAATCGCCTAATGGATTATTCGGAAAAAATTTAAGTCGTTTCGATGTTATTGCTCGAAACATCCGTCTGTCCGTCTGTTGATTGCTTCACATTGCATTTAAATAAAAATCTTGATATACAGTTCAAAGCTGAAGGTTATCCGTTTTTAAACGTTTATTTACGACTAATCGTTGGCGATTTTGTAGCTTCGCCTGTAGGGTAGGGGGGATAGGATTCCTATGAAATTTATTGATTTGTGTCAAGTCCGACTTTTCAACAATCCGATATAATTTCACGTCAATTCCTTGAAATATTCAATTTTGCGGCCATTTAATTAGTGCCCAATTATGAGAATTAACAGCTCATGAATTAAATGGCGAATTATTTATGTTACGCCGAGCTTCTTTTGAAACCAAAGCTATTTACCGGTAATTTTCGGCCATTGATTTAATTGTGTCTTGAATTGACTTGCGCAGAAATGAAGGTTCAAGCACACAAACATCACTACCCTGCATCAATATCAATTGAATAAATTCAAAGTTTGGTTTGAGGTAAAACTCAAATACCGTGTGATTCTCAAGTTCTGCGACGATTTTCTGGCTGGAGTGCCATGGTATAGACTTCATGTACTCGCTATACGACTTCGTGGTTCTGATCGATATAAATACGGGCTCCTGAAGGTCAGGATTGGTTATGCCATAGACGCTTTCGTAAATTTTTTCCGGGTTAATCAATCCTTTTTTAGGAAGTTTTTTACCGGTAAGCTCTGCATCTTCAATACGGTCGAGGGCCAGTGTATAAAATTTCAATGTGTCCGATTCTTGGCATAACAGGTACCATCTGTGCCTAAATTCCTTTAATGCTAATGGATAAACTGTATAGCTTTTTAGATTGTCTCGCTGATATTTTGGTCGATATGTCAGCCCAACTACCTGTTTTTCAATACATGCGAAAAGCAGCGGATCGAAATGATGGATTCCGGAGTTGGATTGATCAAATAGTGGAGAATCGGTAATTATATATTGCTGATTTATAGCTTTTTTCCCGTCAAAAAGCCGTTTGCTTATCGATTCCGACACAGTCGCCCGATCAATAAAATCGTAAATGGCATCAATTCCCTGCTTTTGGTCTTCAACAAGATTATAAATCCTATGCTGTTTATTGAAAACGATATTCAATCCAAACCGAATGCGAATATCTTCCAGGTCACGCTGAATGGTTCTGCGGGAGCAGTTCTCAATTCCTTCTCTTGCCAGCAAATCGATTAGTTCCTGCAAATCCGGCTGGTATCTGCGAATTAGCTGGATTATGCGCTGCTGTCTTTTTACTACATTAAAATATGCCATACCTCTACAAAGGTAAGTATGCTTTACTTTAATGGCACTAAATTATTTATGCATCACGGGAAGTATTGCCCCTGACTTTTGACTGCGCAGAATTTCACGGTATTTTTCGCTTTCGGAAATGGTCTCAAACCAACTGCTCCGATCTTCAACGGAAGCAAACTTTAAGAATAGATTGCGTAAGTCTTTTTTATCTACAGAACGCCTTTCACTTAATTTCCAGGAACAATTCAATAGTAGCTCCATATTGTTTTTAAGGGTTTCCACAGCATAGGCTTCCGCCTCCTGCATCCACCGAATACACTCTCTATCCAATTCTTCGGTCAGGGTAGATACCGCCAGATTGTTATCATCGGCGGCAGGAGTAAACGATACCGGATATTTATAAAAGCCGTTTTTCAACAGTGCTTTCATGGCAAGTTGGGTTGCCATGCGGAGGTCAGATTCGCTTCCCAAGGATATCGCATCTTCTCCAAAAATGATTTTTTCTGCGCATAATCCTCCAATTAACACAGCTATCTGATTCTTTATCCAGTTTTTGGATGCTATGCTGTTGCTCGGAGGATTGCTCACCAGACCTTCCATTTCAGAATCAACAGTTGAAGAAAACACCTGCATGGGTATTTTACGAAGGAGAAGCATCGAGAGCACAGCATGACCACTTTCATGCACGGCAACCAAAGCCTGATTGTTGTCTTTCCGCTCTCTTCGCAATATTTCAATCCGAAGCGATGGCTTTATCTTCAAGGTGTTGATGATATGCTCAGATCCAATGAAATGAAATAAAATGAATTTATTCTGATACTCAACATGGATTAGCCTTGCCTGTATGCTGTTTTCTTGAATGAAAAGAGCAATTTGAGCCATTGGAGCCTGCAAAAGATTGTGTATGCAGCTAAAAAGCGGTCGTGTGCCCTGACTTGGATTTACACCTTCGCGGTATATCAGTCGTTCGATGCTTTGCTCAAAATGCACTTCGATGCCCAACTTGGAATGATAAATCTGTTTTAGTTTATCAATCTGTTGCTGGATAATTTGTTTGTAGGCCTTTACACTCAAGGCTGGGTAAATAATATGAATATGGCCCAATCGTGCAATCTGCTCACTTCGAAAATATTGCTTCAGAGTCGATTTGATTTGAGGCAATTGAATCTGCAATGACTCGCGATAAAACAAATCGGCCGATAAATCGGGATTGAAATTATGGCAAGCGGGATAGGCTTCATCCAGATTGCCCATTACGATGATTAAGGCTTTGGAGCAATCAACGGTAACCGGTCTGTAAAAATCTTCATAAGCTTGTTTCAGGAACGCCAGCAATTCAATTCCTGTACATTGTCCGATGAAATTATCCAGTGCCTTTCTGTTCTTGAACTGGACTTTTGTCTCTTCCAACAGTTGATCTAGAAAATGATCATTGAACAAGAATGCTCCGCGTTTGATAGAATCGGCTTCAATAAATGCACTGTGCACAAAATCGAATCGCTGATCCTTGATGCAATTTTTGAATAATTCAGGTTCCGACTCAAGTTTGCCGTTGATAATCTTGATGTTATAAACCAGTGCTCGTTCGAGAGCATTGATTGCACCACTTAACTCGTAGGTGATGTTTTCATTGTCTCTGGAAATTTGAAACTGACCAGAATCCATCAATTCCCAGATTAATCGCAAGCTCGGCTCATTTACCTGTGCACCGTTTGCTTTTATGGTTCGTGCATGCTGGAATTCGTCAAACCCAATGATTAACGGTAGGCCGTTTCTGTGTGAATGTAAATCACTAAATCGATTTCGCAGCGACCATTTATACTCTGCCGACTCCCCCATATCGCAATGAAAATACGATTGCCACTCTATCAATTCAACGAACCGTTTTACCAGGGATGTTTTCCCGGTTCCGGTCATTCCCCACAAATTAATTACCAGCGGTCGTTCCTGCAAGTCTGGGAAAATATACCAGGGACGAGCCGTGTCAATAAATTGATCGATAACGCCGTCTATGCCTGCAAATTCGCTTTTCAGGATTTCTTTGGCATGTTGAAGACGGAGCATTTTATTGGTAAAATCACTTACACGTGTTACGGACATAATTATTCTTTTTTCTTTTTATTTATATTAATGGCTAATGCTGTTTTTGGGTATCTGTATTTGATGATGGTTAATGCAATCCCGATAAGCTAACTCTATAATTCGTATTGATTTTCTATCGTTCGTTCTTCGAACACCGTAAAACTATAAAACGTATGCGCCACGATTTGGCGCAGTATTTAATTTAATCGTATTAAGTTCATATTCATAATTTTAAATAATTAGATCAGTAGAAGAATTTGATACGCGTTACAACACAACGTAATAAAAATATAAATATACATCATTGAATAAATGCCTATTCGCTTGCAGTTAAAGAACAAAACAAGCCTACATAAAGCAATAAAATACTTGCGAATATTATTTACCGAAATTCCTTCAGCTA
>CANMGM010000141.1 GCA_947497195.1 Bacteroidota bacterium | reverse complement strand
CGCCACCGATGCTTAAAATTCGTGAAGAATTTGGGAGATTGATGAAGCGATAAATATTTTGCCCTCCGATTTGGGCCTGAATTCCAAAAGGAAAAATCAAAATACTTAATAGGAAGGGAAATTTTCTATAGAACATTGTGTGACGAAAATAAGAATAAAGTCGAACAGCAATGCGGTTTAAGCCTGAAAATCATTTCATGTTTTTAACGCATTAAATTTAGTTGGTACCAGAGTTTGATAATTTGAATTGAATTGAATAAAATTGCGACCACTAGGAAAAGGCATTAACTCATCATTTTTTTTTACAATGGCGAAAGCATTTATTTTTCCCGGACAGGGTGCACAATTTTCGGGGATGGGAAAAGATTTGTATGAATCGAATCCCATTGCGAAAAAATATTTTGAGGAGGCCAATTTTATTCTTGGCTTTAACATCACAGACATCATGTTTCATGGAACAGATGAGGATTTGCGGCAGACTAAGGTGACGCAGCCAGCCATATTTCTACATTCGGTAATCACATTTTTATGTCGATCTGAGGTACAACCGGATATGGTCGCGGGTCACTCGCTTGGCGAATTTTCTGCACTCGTTGCCAATGGCTGCTTAACGTTCGAA
Source organism: Bacteroidota bacterium (assembly GCA_947497195.1). Classification (GTDB taxonomy): domain Bacteria; phylum Bacteroidota; class Bacteroidia; order M30B66; family M30B66; genus CAMCXT01. The sequence goes on along the minus strand of CANMGM010000141.1, from coordinate 5,646 downwards.
GACGGGTTAAAACTTGTTTATCAACGTGCCCTTGCCATGCAGGCTGCATGTGAAAAGAATCCCGGAACAATGGCTGCCGTATTGGGATTGGCAGATGATGTTGTGGAGCAAGTATGTTCTGAAATTGATCCGGAAATTGTTGTCGCAGCAAATTATAATTGTCCCGGTCAGCTAGTAATTTCGGGAAGTTTAGCAGGTATAGAACAAGCCTGTGAACGCATGAAAGAAGCAGGTGCCAAACGCGCGCTTCCTTTGCAGGTTGGCGGAGCCTTTCATTCTCCATTGATGGAGTCTGCACGCCGCGAATTGCAAGATGCTATTGCAGCAACAAATTTCAAAGATCCCGTATGCCCGGTTTACCAAAATGTAAATGCTAAACCATCATCTAATCCAGACACAATAAAAGAAAACCTGATTGCTCAGTTAACAGCACCGGTCCGATGGACACAGAGTGCTCGTGAAATGGCTACCGATGGGGCTGTTCAATTTATTGAGTGCGGACCCGGAAAAGTTTTGCAGGGATTGATAAAAAAAATTGTTCCTGAAGCTGAAGTGTCGAGTTTGTAGTTTTGCGGTTTCTACAGTATCAAAACTTACGTTTTTTCAATCCAGTTAATGCCTTTTCTCAACATACTTAAGGTATATTCTTCATCCGAACCGACTTCAGGTTTGTAATCGTAAATCCAAGCTGCCGTTGCCGGTAAACTCATCAGAATAGATTCTGTACGACCACCTGTTTCAAGTCCGAATTTTGTTCCGCGGTCGTAAACTAAATTAAACTCTACATACCTTCCTCGTCGAAGCGCCTGCCATTTTTTATGCTTATCGGTATAAGGCAGTTCGAAGTTTTTTTTCATCAGGTAAGTATAGGTTGGGGCAAAAGATTCTCCAACTGACATAACAAATTCAAAAAGACGTTCTTTGGTTAAGCCAGTATTTTCAGCGTCGAGGCGGTCGAAGAAAATGCCGCCAATACCCCGTGTTTCGTTGCGGTGCGGGAGGAAAAAATAATCGTCGGCCCACTTTTTATATTCAGCATAAAAGTCGGGAGAAAAGGCATCACAGGCGTTTTTTAATTGGCCATGAAAATATGTAGCATCTTGATCTACAATATAATGCGGTGTTAAGTCAATTCCGCCACCAAACCAATAGGTGTTTCCTGTTTCAAAATACCGAACATTCATGTGAATGATGGGAACCATGGGATTGTTTGGATGCAATACAATCGATACGCCACATGCATAAAACTCTTGGGCAGCTACACCCAGAGCCTTTGCAGCCCCCGGATGCAAGGGGCCAAGCACAGCCGAAAAGTTCACACCACCCTTTTCAAGTATTTGTCCGGATTCTAGTATCGAAGAAACGCCGCCACCTCCTTCGGCACGCTGCCAGGGATCAAATTTGAATTTACCAATCCCATCTGCCAGTTCGAGGCTGGAAATGATATCTTTTTGGAGGGATTGGAATTTCTGTTCAATTTCAGCGCGTATCATGGTTTGTTGATTGGTGCCGCAAGGTAATCGCTCAATTGCAGCACATAAACATGATTGTTATCGGCTCCTGAAGTTGTATTCTCTTTTTTGAACTTAAATTCAGTACAAAAGCCGTTGTATGGAGGTAATTTAGTGAGGCATTCGGTATTTAAAGTGTTTAATCGAGCGGCGCTCTCAGCAAAGTACATCATGGCGTCATACCCCTGAAAAGCATAAACACCCGGCTCCCCTTTAAACTCATTACGATAGCGCGACCGAAACTTCTTTGCTTCGATAGTATTGTAATCGATATACCATGGAACAGCATAGGTAAAGTTCAAATTATTTAAATGTTCGTATTCAATATTTTCGAAGCTGTTCCACTCGTTCAAACCAACAAGTGTGATGCGTTTACCAATACGCGATGCGTTTAGTCGTGCTATGGCATCTATAATCTGAACCTGTGCCGTAGACGGAAAAAACAATATATTTTCCTTGTCGCTATCGAGTTTTTCGAGCAAGTCGTTAACTCCTGAATAAGTAATACTTACAAAATTAGCGGCAGTGGTGTCCATTTTGGACGAAAGCGCTGAAGCCAAATTGTTAATCAAGTCTTTATCCTTTGCATTTGAATTCCGAATGAAAACATAACGACTGTTTTTGTAGTTTTTTAATACCTGTTCAACCAATCCTTCCATCAATCTCTTCTGATCGGGAATGAGTTTTACTGCATGTGGAGCCCCCGAAATAAGTGCCGAACTGCTTGCCAACGGAGCAATGGCTATCGTTTTAGTTCGTGAAGTAACATTGCTTACCTGCCGAAATTCTGATGCATGCAATGGTCCCAAAACAAAGTCGGACGCAATAAGCTCATTCGACTTTAAAATTTTGTTCATCGCAAGAGAATCGGCTTGTGTATCATAAACATGCAGCTCGATGTTTAGTCCTCGGTTTTTTAATGAATCAAGTGCCAACATGCAGCCTGCATAGAATTCAAGACCGGTGCGACTCTTTATCTGGCTATCCTCCTTCGTGCTGTAAAGGGGAAGAACAAGTGTGGCTTTTATAGTAGTCCTTACTAGCGAATCGGAAAAATAACACCCTGAGGCGTTGCTAATATCCTGTTCATTATCTGATAATTTAGCCGACTCTTCTGCCGTAACGAAAGATCCGGGTTTCGGATTTATACGCAGAATTGCCCCAGATCTTAATCCGGTTTTTAAGTTAGGATTTTGAGAAATCAACTCTTCTTGCGTTAAGCCATACATCCGGGCAATTCCAAAAATGGTTTCACCGGGTTTGACCTCATGCTTTAAGCTAGCATTATTGCCGCTCGTTGATTTGAGTTGTCCTTCAGCAGGCATAGGAATGCAAACGCGCATTCCGGCTTTTAGGCCATTTTCCAATTCTTTGTTGAAGGCGATAAGCGAATCCTGTGGGACTCCTGTTGCTCTGGAAAGAGAATAAAGTGTCTGCCCTTTGTTTATAGTAAACTCTTTGAAGCGCCGACCGTTTTTCACAACCAGTGATGTATCGACATTTTGAGCCAAGGTTTGTTGCCCAATGATTAGTAAACAAGCAATTGCCAGATTATTTATTCCCATTCGATAGTGGCGGGTGGTTTAGAACTGATATCGAATACAACGCGGTTTATGCCTTTTACCTTGTTAATGATATCGTTGGCGATTTTTCCAAGTAGATTGTGCGGGAGATGCGCAAAATCGGCTGTCATTCCATCGTGTGATGTTACTGCACGCAGACAGATTACATGTTCGTACGTGCGTTCATCGCCCATAACACCGACGCTTTGTACCGGCAGGAAAATGGCTCCAGCCTGCCAGACATTTGCATATTGACCTGAACTTTTAAGGTGATCAATGAAAATTGCATCGGCTTCCTGTACCATTCGAACTTTTTCGGCAGTAATATCGCCTAATATTCGAATTGCCAATCCCGGGCCGGGAAACGGATGACGATTCAAAATTTCAGGCTTCAATCCCAGCGCTAATCCAACTTTGCGAACCTCATCCTTGAACAAAAGTCTGAGTGGCTCAACAACTTTAAGCTTCATGAAATCGGGCAATCCGCCAACATTGTGATGCGATTTAATAGTAGCCGACGGACCATTAACCGAAACCGATTCGATTACATCAGGGTAAATTGTACCCTGTCCTAACCATTTAACATCTTCAATTTTGTGCGACTCATCTTCAAAAACTTCGATAAATAACCGCCCGATTATTTTTCGCTTTGCCTCTGGATCGCTAACACCTTCAAGTTCTTTTAAAAATCGGTGTCCTGCAGAAACCCCGTGAATCTGAAGACCCAATTCGGTATACGTTTCTAAAACCTGACTGTATTCGTCTTTGCGAAGCAGGCCATTGTCTACAAAAATGCAGAACAATTGGTCGCCAATGGCTTCATGCAGTAAAAGTGCTGCAACAGAAGAGTCAACGCCACCACTTAGGCCCAGAACAACCCGGTCGTTTCCGATTGCGTTGCGAAGCGATTGAATGGTCTCGGATATGAAGGAATCAGGCGTCCAACTGCCCGTGCAGCCACAAATATCGAATACGAAGTTTGAGATAAGTTTTAGTCCATCGGCCGAATGCGTTACTTCCGGATGAAACTGGATCCCATATGCCAGTTTTTGGGCATTCTCAAAAGCAGCAACAGGAATATCTTCTGTTCCTGCGGTTACAGTAAATGTTTCAGGTACCTTTAGAATGCTATCTCCATGCGACATCCACACCTGCGAATGCATCGGAATTTCACGAAGTAACTTACTCTGTGTAAAAGGATGGAGGTAGCTCCTGCCATACTCCCGAACCATTGAGCGGACCACATTTCCACCGAGGAAATGCGCCATGTATTGCGCACCATAACACACGCCAAGGATAGGTAATTTCCCCAGCCAGGTATTCAAATCAAAATGAGGCGCATTATCCTCGAGCACAGAATGCGGGGAGCCTGACAGAATTATTCCTTTTACATGCTTATCTGGAGTAGGAAAATTATTGAAGGGGTGAATTTCGCAATAGACATTTATCTCTCTGATTCTGCGAGCTATAAGTTGTGTATACTGTGAGCCGAAATCGAGAATTAAAATACGTTCATCCATGCGCAAATATAAGTTCTGATTGAACTGCTTAATTAGTCATTTTCAAATTATCTGCAAATTGATTTGTTAATTCGATATATGAGGGTAAATTCGCAACGTTTACCCGAAGAATAATCATGAATTATAAAAATATTTTTGCAGTTGTATTGGTCTTATTTTCATTGCATTCGTTTGCTCAAAATACAAGCAGTTGCATTGAAATCGATGCCATTTTGATAAATGCTTGTTCTCCAGAAGAAGGTTTGAATGAACAAGTGCTGTTTACGACCGGAAACACGTCCCTGTCGCTTACTGATTTGCAAGTAACTTGGCCCAACACATCAAACACATGGCAAGGTACCTGTCAGAACACCAACACCGCAAGTCTTGTTGCCCAGATGGCTGCCAGTGTTGGTTCATGCGGAACATTGCTCGAGCCGTCAAATGGAGTTATTCCGGCTAATCAGCAGGTTTTGCTCTTTAGTGGCATCGCTCCAACCGTCTCGGCCCTTTCATTTGCCGGGTTATCAGACACCTTGTATGTTATTTTCCACTGCGGAACAAGCACAACCGGTAATTTTGCCAATTCAGGCCCAAATCTGCGAACATTAATCCTAAGCAATGCGGGAGGATGCGCAGACACTGTAAGTTATATCCCCGACCAGGCGCCCGCTCTGGATGGAGCTGCGGCTTTCTTTAACAGCGATGGAGTTGTAACTTACGAAAACGTAGGCTGCAGTTTTTTTACCGACCCACTTTCTGCAGCATGGACTGCGCCTACTTCCTTGTGTAGTTCGGCGCAACCGGTAAACTTGTATGCTTTGGTTACGGGCAGCCCATTGGGATATTTCACGGGTTTGGGCGTAGAGGATGGAGTTTTTAATCCGGCAGGGCTTTCTGGAAATGCTGTAATTTCTTATGTGGTAGGCAGTGGTTCTTGTTTAATCGAGAATCAACAAACAATTGTTATTCAACAAAGTGGTGATCCAAGTTGGACGAATCCGGGTGCAATTTGTGATCAATTTACGCCAGTTAATTTCAATAACTTTATTACCGGAACAATTGGTGGCACAT
>CANMGM010000140.1 GCA_947497195.1 Bacteroidota bacterium | reverse complement strand
TGATTTTGTTCTTATCGTATTCGCAACGGGTAAAGAACATTGTGGTGTATTTATCATTCAAAGAAGCTGAACCATCGTTGTATTTTCCGTTAAGTGGTTCTTTAAAATTAACTGGAGTGCTCCACTTGCCGTTTTTATCAACCTTGGCTTCATACAAGTCGGAGAACGCTTCACCTGTCCAACCATCGGTTGAATTTCCCATTGAACCTTCACGGCTAGAAGTAAAGATAACCTCATTGTAATTTTTGCGGCTGTATATGGGCGAAAAGTCGTCGTACTTAGAATTCAAGGGCTGAACATTGCTTACCTGATGCTTGGTTGGTTCTTTCTTCCAATTAACAGATAACTTGCAACTCTCAACACCAGTAGATCCGCGACGGTCATCTGGTTTTAGCTTTGTATACTTTTCATATTCCGCAAGCGCTTCATCATATTTCCCATTGATGCGCATCATGTCGGCAAGGTATAATTGAGCTTCAGGATTTTGATACTTTGCCTTAATCGCTTTGCCAAACCAAACTTCGGCCTTTTTAGGATCGTTAATCATCATAAAGCATAGAGCCTGTTTGAATGTAAGCTCAGCTTTAACATTCTTTTTCTTAACGGTTTCCATCGCCTTTTTGTAGGCATTAAGTGCTTCGTAATATTCCTTATTGTTGAATAAACGATCAGCAGCTTCGACTTTTTTTCCCTGACCAATAAGGGAAATAGAAATAAGGCTTGAAGCTAGAAAGGTCAGAATGATTCGGTTTGCGTTTTTAAGCATGTGCGTATGGTTAATTTCGAATACGGTCGGCTAAATTATAAAAAACTATTTGCTACCAAAATTTGGAATGCGATTTCTTAAAAAAAAAAGAAAATCCGGTCTTTCGTTAAATCTACCTTAGACCGGATTATTTTTGATTCGACTAAACGTACTTATCAGTTGATAAACAACATCTCGCGGTATTTTGGAAGGCACCACATTTCGTCGTCTACCAACAATTCGAGTTTGTCTGAATGGTAGCGGATGGTTTCAAAGAAAGGTTGAACCTTGTAGCAATATTCAACTGCCTGTTTTTTGGCATTGGTTATCTTATTGGCCACTTTTCGCGCTTCAATCATATCGTCGGTCGACTTTTTAATGACCGATACATGCTCCGAAATTTCCTGAATAATTTCCAATTGCGCTTGTGCGGCTTTGCTAAATGCTTTTCCATCCAAAATTGATTTCAAACCCTGAACATTGTTAATGAGTTGATTTTGGTACTTAAGTGCCGTAGGAATGATGTGATTTGCTGCGATGTCGCCAATCACGCGTGATTCAATCTGTATCTTTTTAGTATACGTTTCGAGCTGAATTTCATAGCGTGCCTCAACTTCGCGGTGATTCAATACGTTATTCGCCTCAAACAAAGCGATGCTCGATTTCGAAACAAATGCATCGAGTGCTTCGGGCGTTTTTGCAAAATTGCTCAAACCACGTTTTGCCGCCTCTTTTACCCATTCGTCGCTGTAGCCATTGCCTTCGAAGCGGATGGTCTTCGACTCGGTAATGTAGCGGCGCAGAACCTGGAAAATGGCTTCGTCTTTATCCAATTTTTTCTTGCTCACCAAACCATCTACCTCAGCTTTGAACTCTTTTAACTGCTGAGCCACCATTGTGTTAATTACAATCATGGCCTGTGCGCAATTGGCCGATGAACCCACGGCGCGGAATTCGAACTTATTGCCCGTAAAGGCAAAGGGAGAAGTTCGGTTTCGGTCGGTGTTATCGAGTAAAATCTGAGGAATTTTACCGACGCCGAGTTTAAGCTCCGTTTTCTCATCGGGTGTCATTTTACCACTGGTCTTCACCTTTTTCTCGAGTTCATCGAGCACGCTGGTTAACTGCGTCCCAATGAAAGCCGAAATAATGGCCGGTGGTGCTTCGTTGGCTCCCAAACGGTGATCGTTTCCGGCAGAAGCAATTGCAGCACGCATCAAGTCGGCATGCGTATGCAAGGCCTTTATGGTGTTAATGAAAAACGTTAGGAATTGCAAATTGGTTTTCGGCGTTTTTCCGGGACTTAATAAGTTCTTCCCGGTGTTGGTAGAAAGCGACCAGTTATTATGCTTGCCCGAGCCGTTGATGCCAGCGAATGGCTTTTCGTGCAGCAACACGCGGAAACGATGACGCCGCGCCACTTTGTTCATGATGTCCATGAGCAATTGGTTGTGGTCAACGGCAAGATTGGCTTCCTCGAAAATTGGGGCACACTCAAACTGGTTCGGAGCCACTTCGTTGTGGCGCGTGCGGATTGGAATGCCGAGACGCAAGGATTCTGATTCAAAATCGCGCATGTAGGCCGTAACACGATCGGGAATGGAACCAAAGTAATGATCTTCGAGCTGCTGCCCTTTTGCTGGCGAATGTCCGAGGAGTGTGCGGCCTGTTAGCGATAAATCGGGGCGGGCATGGTACAATGCCTCGTCGATAAGGAAGTATTCCTGCTCCCAGCCCAGTGTAGCCTGAACTTTGGTAACATTTTTATCGAAGTACTGGCAAACTTCAACAGCTGCTTTATCGAGCGCGTGCAACGCTTTTAACAAAGGTGTTTTATAATCGAGCGCTTCGCCGGTATATGAAACGAAAATGGTTGGAATGCAAAGCGTGTTGCCGATAACAAATGCAGGTGATGATGGATCCCAAGCTGTATAACCTCGGGCTTCAAAGGTATTGCGGATACCTCCGTTCGGAAACGATGACGCATCGGGCTCTTGCTGAATAAGGTTCGATCCGCTGAAATGCTCAATGGCGCGTCCATCGGGAAGCGGCTCAAAAAAGGCATCGTGCTTTTCTGCTGTAGCGCCGTTCAACGGCTGAAACCAATGTGTAAAATGCGTAACCCCATGATCCATCGCCCAGGCTTTCATCGAATTGGCCACCTGATCGGCAATTTCGCGCTCGATTCGGCTTCCGTTTTCGATTGCATCGTGCACCTTTTCATAAGCCTCCTTGCTGAGATATTGACGCATGGCAATATCGCCAAACACCGAGGTTCCAAAATAGGATGAAATGGTTTCGGGCTTTGCCGAACTCAGCATCGGCTCCCGGTTCAGGAGCGATTCGAGTGCTTTGAATCGAATGGTAGACATGTGCTTAAAATTTTATGCTTTTTACGCCGACAAAGGTATTTTTTGAGGGGGTAAGCTCCAAATATTTTTAAAATTTATTTCAACACCCCCTAAAAAATAAGCATACTTCTAAAAATTCCTTGCTTTTTCGTTTCGACAGCTCAAAATTTGGCTATTAAATTCCGGTTGAGGCCTTGAAGCACACGATGGCAATGCGCCCGCGTGAGGGATTGACGCGAAAAGCACCCTTTGGGTCTTGAAGCAAAAGCCCGACCCAAAGGGGCACGCCCAAAACGATTCTGATTCTTTTGCGAAAAGCATCTTAGGTAAAGATGTTACGTGAGTTTTGGGGCGGCATTTCCGGCTGTCGCTACTCGCTTTGCGCCTTTGCTTCGCTTCGGCACAAGAGCTCAAACAGGCCGCTCCATCCGGGCCGCAGGCGTTAGCCAATCGTAAACTAATCTTGAAATAGCATTTTGCGCAACAAATAAATTCGATATCGTGTTGTTTATAAATTCATGTTTAAAACAACAATCTCATCTATCTTTGAACTATGTTTCAAAGGTTAAGCATTAGTTCAACAATTCTTATTCTGTTGCTGCTTATTATAAGCTGTACAGAAACAAATCAAAAAAACATCCGCCCCCAAATCGTTTGTACCACCGGTATGATTGCCGATGCCGTGCAAAACATTTGTGGCAATTGGGCCGACGTAACTTCATTGATGGGCGCCGGCGTAGATCCGCATCTCTACAAAGCCTCGCAGGGCGATACCGAAAAACTCTCGAATGCCGACCTCATCGTTTACAATGGTTTGCACCTCGAAGGTAAAATGGAAGCCGTACTTAAAAAGCTGGCTGCACGCAAAAAGGTCATTCCGCTGGGCGAATACCTCTCCCCTGCTACACTTTTACCAACCGGCAATGCAGCTCCATCGTTCGAGCAAGCCGGCTCTATCGATCCGCACATTTGGATGGACCTTCAGCTGTGGAAAACGGCACTCGAAAAGCTGCACTCCGACTTAATGCTCCAATTTCCCGAACATAAAGAGGAAATTGCAACGAACTTCAAGAGATATGCTCAAAGTATTGACAGCACACACAACGAAATGGTCGAACTCATCAAGGCAATTCCGGCCAATCAGCGTTTGATGATAACCTCGCACGATGCCTTCCGTTATTTTGGTCGGGCCTACACCATCGAAGTAAAAGGCTTGCAGGGCATTTCGACCGTTTCTGAACTCGGTCTGCAGGATATTACGCAAATGGTTAACTTGCTAAGCATCCGAAAAATAAACGCAGTATTTGTAGAATCGTCGGTTTCCGATAAAGCCATTTCGTCGGTAATCGAAGGATGCGAAGCAAAAGGCCATCAATTAAAGAAGGGCGGAACACTTTTTTCAGACGCACCCGGAAATTCAGGCACGCCCGAGGCAAGTTACTGCGGAATGATGCTTCATAACGCACGCACCATTTCTGCTGCATTAAATCCACAGCCATGATTGTAAACGCACAAAACCCATCGGTCGAAGTTCACAACCTAACTGTAATCTATCACAAGAAGCCGGTGTTGTGGAACATCGACTTCGCCCTGCCCCGCGGCGAAATGATTGGCATTATGGGACCAAACGGTGCAGGCAAATCGACACTTGTAAAAGCCATTCTTGGTTTGGTTCCGCTAAACTCGGGACATGCGCAGATTTTAGGCGAAGAACTTAAAGCAGTACGCAAAAAGGTAAGTTATATTCCACAGCGCCAAACCATCGACTGGGACTTTCCGGCTACCGTTAAAGATATTGCCTTGATGGGACGTTTTCCGGAACGAGGTCTGTTTGGAATTATTCGTAAAAAAGACCGCGAAATTGCCGACTGGGCACTCGAACAGGTTGGGATGGCCGAGTACCGTAACCGGCAGATATCGCAACTCTCGGGCGGGCAGCAACAACGCGTTTTTTTGGCACGTGCCCTGGCGCAAGAGGCAGAAGTTTATTTGCTCGACGAACCATTCGTTGGCATTGATGCATCAACAGAAGCATCTATCGTAAACCTGCTTCGCACCATTAAAGAACAAGGTAAAACCATTATTGTAGTGCATCACGACTTACACACCGCACGCGATTATTTTGGCTGGCTGGTAATGCTCAATGCATCACTGATTGCAAGTGGCCCGGTTGCGCAGGTATTTACCGACGAGTTACTACGCAATACCTACAGCGGAAAACTCACCGTATTGTCGCAGGTGGGCGATGCCCTGCGTGAACATAATTTTCCGGTACGCGAAAAATGATTTTAGGCGTATTGAGCGATTTTTTCCTATTACGGGAGCCCAACCTCAAACTGGTAGTTACAGGAACAATATTACTCTGTGCTATTGCAGGCTTTGTGGGATGCTTCACCTTTTTACGCAAGCGTTCGCTGAGTGGCGATGTTGTAGCCCACAGCGTTTTACCCGGAATTTGTCTTGCTTTTATCTTTTCGGGCGAGAAAAACAGCTTAGTGCTTATGCTGGGCGCGCTTATAACAGGCCTGCTTTCGCTGGGTATGATGGAGTGGATTAGCCGCCGTAAGATTGCACGTCCCGACACCGCACTTTCGCTTATGCTTTCGGGCTTTTTCGGCTTGGGTATCGTGTTGCTTACCTACATTCAGCACGAAGGCAATGCAGCGCAGGCCGGGCTTGATCGTTTTATTTTTGGCAAGGCGGCTTCCATTTCGAGCGCGGATGTTTCGCTCATCCAATTCACAACTCTGGGAATTTTAATGTTGATATTTGTATTTAAACGTGGGCTATATGCCATTTCGTTCGATGAAGAATTTGCCCGCTCGAGTGGTTTTCCGATACTGGTTTTGCGAAGTATTTTATCGGTTTGCACCGTTTGGGTTGTAACGATTGGCATACAGGCCGTGGGTGCTGTATTGATGGCGGCCCTGCTTATAACACCGGCCCTTGCTGCACGTTTTTGGACACAAAGCCTGAATGCAATGCTTGCCTTGGCAGCCATTTTCGGAGCGATTGCTGGGTATGCGGGTTCATTTGTATCATTTAGCGCTCCGCAAATGCCTACCGGTCCTTGGATTGTGGTTACGGCCACATGCATCGCAGGAATTTCAATGGTATTGGCGCCGCGTCGCGGAATTTTAGCGCGCTGGTACATACACCGCCGCAACCGATTGAAAATCCGC
>CANMGM010000139.1 GCA_947497195.1 Bacteroidota bacterium | reverse complement strand
CGATAATTATCAGTTGTTCCTGTCTATTTCGGTCTTAAGTATGGGATTAACGCCCTTTGTGATTGAACAGGCCGATGTAGTTGTAAGTAAAGTCCTTTCCTTTCTCGCCCGCTATGTGAAAAACATCGATACAAAGCGGATTATCCCAGATGCTCCGAGTGGTAAGACGCCGCTATCGTTGAGCGATCATGTTGTTGTGATTGGCTTCAACGAAAAAGGCAAGGTGCTGAGCAAAATGATGCGCATGGCGAAAATTCCGTTCGTCGCAATTGATAACGATCCTGAAGCGATTATCCATGCGCGTCGACGTACCGGAGATTCGGTATTGTACGGTAATGCGCGCAAACCCGAAATTCTGAAACATGCCGGCGTGCAGTCGGCAAGGCTAGTGGTTTTAACGCTGCACGATACAAACGAGTTAGAATTGGTTATTGGAGCTGTAAGAGCGATATCCGATCGTTGCCGCATTCTGGCTTTTGCCCCTGCTGCTGAAGATTTCTTTAAATTGTATGATGCAGGTGCCAGTGAATTGGTAAGTGAAAAGTTTGAAAATTCCATTGAAATGGGAATCCGTCTTTTGCAAAAATATCAGGTTTCGGGTAAAGATATCGAAGATCAAGTTGAGCGATTGCGCCAGCTCAACTACACGATGGAACGCACGATTCGCTATGAGCAGCAGGGTATCCCCGATATCAACCTCGAATTGCCGGGCATGGAACTGGTTTCGGTTCAGATTAAGCAGGGCTCGTCGTATATCGACTCAAGCATCGCATCGGTCGAGAAAAGCTTTGGCGGAAAGCTCAGTGTTTTAGCAATTCGTCGGGTTGCAGATGTTATTACACATCCTGAACCACACATGCAGATTAAATTGGGCGATCGGCTCGTTGTTTTTGCATCACGACAGAACATTGAGATGCTAAACCAGCAATAATCTTTATTTCTTCGGCGGATTGTAGCCCCGTTTCTTCGCCATTTCTTCGAGCTTTTGCTGGAATGAAGAAGTTTTTTGCGAAGCCGGTTTTAGTTTATTCGCCTGTATTTTCGCGTGTATCTTTTTCTCATCAACCAATTTTGTGAAGGCAAACTGCTGCCCGAACGTGATGATGTTCGCCAAGAAATAATAATAATTCAGTCCGGCTGCGTAGCTGTTCAAAACCAGGAGGAACACAACCGGCATGAGGTACATCATCCATTTCATTTGTTTCATTTGCTCGTTTTGTACCGAAAGCGAGTTGTTCATCATGGTGTAAATGATGGTTGAAATGGTCATGAGTAAAGCAAAAAGACTTACATGGTCGCCGTAAACAGGAATGCTGAATGGTAAGGTTAGAATCGAATCGAATGTCGAAAGGTCGTCTGCCCAAAGGAACGACTGTTGGCGTAATTCGATCGCGTTCGGGAAGAAATTGAACATGGCGAGCAGAATCGGAAGCTGCAGTAACAAAGGGAAACATCCGCCCAAAGGATTAACGCCAGCTTCTTTATATAAGGCCATCAGTGCCTGCTGCTTTTTCAGCGGATCTTCGTTTTCGTACTTCTTGTTTAATTCATCCATTTCGGGCTTTAAGACGCGCATTTTAGCCTGCGAGAGATAAGATTTAAACTGAAATGGGAAAAGGATTAATTTGATGATAATGGTGAGGAAAAGAATTACAATTCCGTAATTCAACCCATAGGTATCGAGCCAGTTAAACACCGGGATTACGAGGAATTTATTTACCCAGCCAAAGATGCCCCATCCGAGCGGAATTTGGAGCTGCAGATCCTGTCCAGCTTCCTTTAATGTACTGTAGTGTGTTGGTCCGAAATAGAAATCGATTTTAAGCGGCGTTCTGTCGGAAAGTTTTTGGTCGATGTTGAAGTTCGCTGTGAATGTTTTAACATCCTCAGCACTTGAACCCGAACGAGTAGAAATTAAACCGCCCGAAAGTAAAGGTTTTTGAGGCAAAATTGCTGAAGTGAAGAATTGTTGTTTGAAGGCAATCCACGAAAAATGTTCGGGTGCAGCAAGGCTATCTAATCCGAGTGGATTCAGTTTATCTACCTCACCCGTACTGGCAGATTTGTAATACACGGTAGCGTTATCGCGTTCGTTCTGGCGGTTTTTCTCTTTGCCGGGGGCATTGGAAATCCAACGTAGGTTTACGTTTGAGGAAGCAATTGCAGGGGAATTCTCCTTGAAATTAAAACCCGATTCGAGCGAAGCCTGGTAGGAGTTGGGCTTCAATGTCCATTTCAGTGCAATAGTACTTCCATCGGAGGCTTGTGCATTAAACTCCAGTTGATTGTTATTTATCGGTTTTGGGACGAATTGAATCTGATTGGTTCCGTCGATACCTAAATATGCCGGAAAGCGAAAATAGAGTTGGTTGTTATCGAACAGTGTGAGCGTTTTTTTCTGCCAGGTTAGGTGCTCCTTCAGTTCTGCTTGAACCGGCATACCCCCTTTGGCAAGAAAGTAGATTTTAATCTTTTCGTTTTCAAGGATAAATGTGTCTGATGCAGCACGCTCTATTGTAGGTGCGTTCCACAAATTAACTCCGGCTTCTGTCGTTGGTGCTATTGCTGTTGCTGAAGCATCCTTTAACTGTCTTTGCTCTTGTGTGGCTTTGGAGCTGTCGACCTGTGTTTTCTTCACTACCTCAGGAGCCGCGGGCTCGGGCTTAAAATAATATGTCGAGGCAATCATGATAACTCCGATTAAGAGCAGTCCAATCAGCGAATTTCTATCCATAGGTGTTTAAATGGCGGGCAAAGATATCCATATTCATTAAAATTTCAGATTTAAGTTTTAGCGCATTAGAAGATGCTGTAGACGATATTATTTTGAATTTATTTGAAACCTTACGTGTAGGGTTTTTAACAGCAATTTGTGAACAATACGATTGGCATTAATCTAACTAATACGATATCAGTAATATATATAAATCAAATATTTTTCAGCAAAATTTTTTTATCCTAGATAAATGAATATTTTTGCTCACTTGCATTGTATAATGCAATTTGAAACAAATACTAACATTCAACTCTTTATGAAACAGCGATTTCGATTCAAACGATTTTTAGTCTTTAGCTTATTGTTGGGGCTTCCCATTCTCTCTCAAGCGCAAAGCAATGGTTCCAATCGTACTAGCCAACAAGTTTCTGGCTCACGTGAAATTAAATACGTGTCGATTCCGGGCTTCCCTGCCTTTGTTGCTACCGGTAACCAGGAGGCTGATGAGCGCGCCTATCAGCAGGCTAAAGCACGTTGGATAGAATCAAATCAGGCAGTTTATCAGCAATATCTGATTGATAATCGAATTACTAACCGTAAGCTTCGTCGTCCGAAAACGACCGATAAGCCATAATACATATATATATGTTCACACTTCAATCACAACACATGAAAAACTTCTTCCGTTCAGTTTTCTTTTTGATGTTGGCATTTTGGGGCTCGCTGGCAAAAGCGCAATGCCCGAATGACAATACATTGTTTTTTACCTATGCTGCTCCTACCACAATTGGTGCATCCGTGGGTTCCGGTATTTGTATTTTCGGCGGAGAATACTATGTTGTTACCAACATGGTTGCGGGCAATACATACCGCTTGTCTTCTTGCGGTAGCACAGATATCGTTGATACACGCATCACAGTTTATCCAAATGCATCAGGAGGAAGTTCGGCTGCGTTTAATGATGACTTTTGCGGAACTCGTGCTCAGCTTGATTTTACGCCTTCAACCACGGGTAGTTACAGAATTTTACTCGATCAAACCGGTCCGGGAAATACCTGTACATCAACTACGAGTACATTTGACTGTGGTGAAGTTGTTGTAACACTAATTTCTACCGGTCCAACAACTGCTTACTGCACACCTCAATATGCCGTTGGAACAGCAAATGGCGATTATATTGATGGTGTTACGCTGGGGTCAATCTCAAATTTGAACACTGGTTCTTCTACCGGTTCTTCTTTCAATAACTTTACAAATATTTCAACTGCACTCCAAGCCAATACCCAATATACATTGCAGGTACAAAACAACCCCGATTTTGCTGAAATCGTAGCGGCTTGGATAGATTACAATCAGGATTTAACTTTTACTAGCGACGAATTACTCGGTCAGACCTCAGTTTCTCCCGGAGCTACGGGGTCGATTAATTTTACTACACCATCCAATGCTCTATTAGGAAATACGCGCATGCGTGTTCGAATGACTTTCACAATTCCTGTGTCTGGCGGGCAAATGGATCCATGTACATCTTACCAATTTGGTGAGGCCGAAGATTACGGTGTTTCTTTCACTGCAGATCCTCCCGGCCCGCCTTCAGGATTAAATTTCTCAACAATTTGTGGCTTAACAACCGCAATATCAGACAATGCTTGTCCGAATAATACTTTATCTGCTGTTTCGGTTACTGGTTTAGGTACTGCCTTAGGTACAGGTCAAATAATCAGTTCTGTAGATGTTGTTATTGATCATGGTAGGGCTGCAGATTTGGATATTTTTCTTGAGGCACCTAATGGTGCTATTGTTGAATTATCGACAGACAATGGTGGTAATGGATCCAATTATGGTACCTTCTCTATCGATTCGTGCGATAGTTTCGTTCGATTTACCATGTCTTCAAGCAATACAATCGCAACGGCAACTGCTCCGTTCATAGGGAATTATCTGCCTGAAGGTGATTTAGCTGATTTAAATGATGGCTCTAATCCAAATGGAATCTGGAGACTCCGTGTATGTGACGATCAGGCCGGAAGCACAGGAACAATTAGATATTTCAGTGTTAATTTCGAAAACGTTCAATCAGAACTTCCTTCATGTGCCGATTCATATAACCTCGAAGATGCCGCAGTTCAGGTTGCCTTAAACCAGCAACTTACTTGGGTTACTGGAACAGGTCAGCCTACTGGCTATGATGTTTATTTTGGAACTTCAGAAACACCCGGTTTGGCTTCAGAGGGTCAGTCAGGATTATCTTATGATCCAGGAGCACTTCTGCCATTAACTACGTACTATTATCAGATTGTTCCATCGAACTCAGCCGGAAGTGCCGAAGGGTGTCCGGTGAGATCTTTCACCACTACTGATAACTCGAACGAAATAGTGATGGTAAACGGCAGTGTTAATGCTTGTTCCGGCACTTTTGCAGATCCGGGTGGCGTGAATGGCGACTATTTCAGTTCTGATACCTTGGTATTTACAATTTTCCCAGATAGTCCAAATTCAGCAGTTCAGGCAACATTCAATGCATTTGAACTTGAAGATGGTTTTGATTTGCTACTTATAGTAGATGGTGCCGACGAAAATGGTGCGATTCTGGGTGTTTACAATGGTACGAATTCTCCAGGTACCGTTACTGCTACGAATCCTGAGGGAGCTCTAACGTTTGCATTTCTTTCAGATGAGGTGATTACGGCACCCGGTTGGAGTGCCACAATCAATTGTGTTCCATTATCAGGGATTCCATCCTGTGCAAACAATCTTAGTCCTGCTGATGGCGCCTCCGGTGTCCTCGTTACATCAGAACTTACGTGGGTAGCAGGTTCAACAAATACTACGGGTTATGATGTTTATTTTGGAACATCATCTACCCCTGAATTGGTTGCTTCAGGAATTTCTACGAATTCATTCGTTCCTACGCTTGCATTCAATACTACCTATTTCTATCAAATTGTTCCGGTTAATGAAAATGGAAGCGCTGAAGGTTGTCCTGTTCTCTCATTTTCTACTCAAATCGAGCAGGATTCTACGATTTGGGATGTTGTTGTTAATAGTGAAGTTCACAACACACTTGAAACACTTGTAACGCTTGCCGGATTAGATGGAGCCTTAGCTGGACCAGGACCATTAACATTATTTGCACCAACAGACGCAGCATTTACCAATTTGCCGCAGTCTGTTGTTGATGCATTAGTTGCAGATCCAACTGGCGCGTTAGCTCAAATTCTACTTTACCACGTAGTTGGTTCACAGGCATTGAGCACTGATCTTTCAGATGGTCAGCAAATCGTAACCTTGAATGGTGAATCGGTAACAGTAAGCATCACAGGTGGCAACGTATTCATTAACGATGCACAGGTTATCATCGCTGATATCTTAGCCGATAACGGAGTAGTACACGTAATCGATGCGGTATTGGTACCACCAACACCAGAGCCAGACACTACAGTTTGGGATATCGTTGTAAACAGCGAGGTTCATAACACCTTAGAATCATTGGTATTGTTGGCCGAACTTGATGGAGCCTTGGATAACATCGATGCATCATTGACTTTGTTTGCACCAACCGATGCAGCATTCG
>CANMGM010000138.1 GCA_947497195.1 Bacteroidota bacterium | reverse complement strand
GTTTCTGTTTGCGAAAATCGCCTAACCGGAATTGAGCGTATAGCTGCATCGTATCCGGAATGCGAGTTGGTATTGTTGGATGATGCCTATCAACACCGCCCATTAAAGCCCGATGTTTCAGTCTTACTCATTCCGTACATTGATGTGGTCGGCAACCGTAATTTGCTGCCGGTTGGAAATCAACGCGATCTGTGGCATCGGTACAAAAAAGCCGATATTATGATCATCACGCGGTGCCCGAATAGACAAGATGCTGAATTGAAAGGGGAAATATGCGCAAGTTTTCCCGACTTTCCATCAGAATCACTGTTTCTATCGCGAACACTGAATACCGCAGTTCAGTCTTTCGATGCAGCGCATTCAAACGAATTAAATTCAGTTAATTTTCCCCGCTGCATCCTGGTTACAGGTATTGCGGGCGGCAAGCAACTCAAGGCTTCGCTCGAGAGTAAAGGCATTGAAGTGAAGCATTTCGAATTCCCCGATCACCATGCGTATAGTAGTGAAGATGTGAATAAAATCATGCAGGCATCTGCGCAAAAACATCCTATTTTTGCAACCGGAAAAGATCGCGTGAAAATCGAAGTCTTGCTCGGGCCTGCTCTTAAGGCAAACTGGTACGAGTTGTTGATGGAACTAAAGTTTGACCGTGAAGAAGACCTTAAGCAATTAATTTTACATCATGTTACAAAGTATAATCGAAGCCGCTGACTTTATCCGCAGTCAGACAGGCGATTTTAAAGCAGAGGCGGGAATTATTCTTGGCACCGGACTCGGAGGATTGGTGCGCGAAATAGAAATTAACCATACCATATCGTACGAAGATATTCCACATTTCCCGGTATCAACAGTCGAAGGCCATTCGGGCAAACTTATATTTGGTTTACTCGGAGGCAAGCGTGTAATGGTTATGCAGGGGCGTTTTCATTATTACGAAGGATATACGATGCAACAAGTTGTTTTTCCGGTTCGTGTGATGAAGCAGCTAGGCATTCGTTTTCTTTTTGTGAGCAATGCAAGTGGCGGGGTGAATCCGAATTATGAAATCGGCGATGTGATGATGCTAACGGATCACATCAACTTGCTGCCATCCAACCCATTGATAGGAAAGAACGATCCTGAACTGGGGCCGCGTTTCCCGGATATGAGCGAACCATACGACCGCAAAATGATTCACCATGCGCGGGAATTTGCTTTGTACGAAGATTTTAAATTGCACGAAGGCGTATATGTAAGTGTGAGTGGACCGTGTTTCGAAACGCCGGCAGAGTATAAATACATGCGCATTATTGGTGGCGATGCTGTTGGGATGTCGACCGTTCCGGAAGTAATTTGTGCCCGCCACATGGGATTACCTTGTTTTGCGGTAAGCGTGATAACCGATTTGGGTGTTGAAGGGAAAATTCAGGAGGTTACACATCAGGATGTAATTGCAGCTGCTTCGAAGGCAGAAGTAAAGATGACTGCAATTTTCCGCCATTTGATAGCGAAACATCTGTAAAGATTGTCTAATTTCGCGCCCCGAAACAAAAACGATAAACCATGTCAGGCAACATCACATTCACCATGCTCAAACCCGATGCCGTTGAAAACAATCACATCGGAGCAATTCTTCAGAAGATAAACGAAGCCGGATTTCGTGTCCGCGCTATGAAATACACGCGTCTTACACCCGAAGCTGCCGGTCAGTTCTATGCTGTTCATGCCGCTCGTCCATTTTACGCAGATCTTGTTAAGTATATGTCTTCAGGTCCAATCGTAGCAGCTATTTTAGAGAAAGACAATGCTGTTACTTCGTTCCGCGATTTGATTGGAGCTACTGATCCAACAAAAGCTGCACCGGGCACCATCCGCGCTTTGTTCGCAAAATCAATTGAGGCGAATGCGGTACATGGTTCAGACAGCGACGAAAACGCGCAAATTGAAGGAAGCTTCTTCTTCTCTGCACTCGAGCGTTTTTAAGGGTTAAAATGTATCTAGAAAGCTCCTCTCGAGGGGCTTTTTTTGTTTTATATATTTTGGGAGAAAATCAAGTCTTCGGCTTCGATAATTTCGCCATCCGAGATTAGTACCGATCGTTCTACAAATGCCTTTAGTTCTCTAACATTCCCACTCCAAGGGTGCTTCATCATAGCTTTTAGCGCTTCGGATGAAAAGGTTTTGACAGGTAATCGATTCGCTGTACAAAATTGCTGTAACATCGTTTTTGCTAGTATAAGAAGGTCGTTTTCGCGTTCTCTTAAGGGAGGAAGATGAATAAGGAAGCCCTGAAGTCGGTAGTACAAATCCTCTCGCATTTTGCCGTCTTTAACTCGTTGGGCTAAATTTTTATTTGTGGCGGCAATCACTCTTACGTTTAATGGGATTTCCTTGTTGGATCCAAGTCTGGTTATTTTGCTTTCCTGCAACACCCGCAGCAATTTGGTTTGCATATGGATATCCATTTCTCCGATTTCGTCCAGAAAAATGGTGCCTTCATTGGCTTCTTCAAATTTACCGATGCGTTTGGTGTCGGCTCCGGTAAATGCTCCGCGCTCGTGTCCGAACAATTCAGATTCGATGAGGTCTTCGGGAATTGCTGCAACGTTAACTGCAACGAAAGGCTTATTTCTTCGCTCGGAATTGTAGTGAATGGCAGAAGCAACAAGTTCTTTTCCGGTGCCACTCTCGCCTGTAATGAGTGCCAGCATATTTGTTTTTTCGACCTTCTGAATTAAACGCAGAACCTTCAAAATAGCTTGGCTTTCGCCAATTATCCGGCTGTATTTATTCCTGTCGATAATTTGCTCGCGCAAGAGATCAACTTCTTTGCGCAAATTTACCTCCGAGCTGTGCTTTTGCACTTTAAGTTCGAGCAGGGTTAGCGCGTTGTCGTCTTTTTTAATGTATTCCTCGGCTCCATTCTCATAGGCTTCTATTACGACCTCCACCTTGTCCTGCCCCGATATAAGTATGGTTTTGATTTCCTGATTGAAATATTTAATCTCCTTCAACAAATCGATTCCATTCGATTCAGGTAAATTATAATCGAGAATTACGATATCGGGATTTTGGTGCAGCGAACTTCGAAACGTTTCTGCACTCGCAAAAAGGGATATTTCTCGTTGATCGTTTTCGAGTTTTTGCTTTATCAGATGAGAAAAAAACTCATTGTCCTCCACTACAAAAATCCGCGTCAGAAATTTGGCCATAAGATTCAGTTTAACCGGGCGATGTTACGCATCAATTTCATTTTGAGTTTGCCATATTTTGTATTTTATCTTACGTTTTGGACTTTAATTACCGGATATTTTGATTTGATGATTTTAAGTTATTGATAAACAGCGCATAAAAAACTATCAATTCTGTTGAAAAGCATGAAACAGCAATTTACATTTGCTTCGGAATTCAGACATGGCGGCGCCGAGATTTATTTACCATATTGTGTTCACGGATGAGTGGGATCGACAGAAGGATAACACCACATACAGTACATCAACCTTTGAGGATGAAGGATTTATTCATTGTTCGAAGGTTGAGCAGATAAGCGGAACACTTAAGCGATTTTTTAGAAACCGCACAGATATACGTATTCTAAAAATCGACACCACCTTACTCGACGCGCCTATTTTATATGAAGCAGCCGACGATGGTTCGGGTTTTTTTCCTCACATTTTTGGCTCCATTTGCATGCAGGCAATCGTAGAAGTCGAAATGCCACAAGGTTACAGACGCGACAAATAAGCTTATGCCAAGTTCATCGGTTTCATTGGTCGGAACAAACAACCAGCAGAGTTTTTAACAGGTTACGAACGCTTTTATAAACAGCGTTGTGTAAAAATGTGGCTTGCCACGAATTCAAATGCAGGTTTCATAGCCTATTTTTGTTGCATACAATTAAACCATGCAAACAACCGGAACAACACTGGCAACAATAGAGCAGGCCAAAAAATTGGGAATACTGGAAGAAGAGTTTGAGCGAATCTGTGGCATCTTGGGAAGAACACCGAATTTTACAGAGCTCAGTATTTTCTCTGTAATGTGGAGTGAGCATTGTTCCTACAAAAATTCAATTGTTTGGCTAAAAACATTGCCACGAGAGGGTGCGTGTATGCTTGCCAAGGCAGGCGAAGAAAATGCCGGTCTCGTTGATATTGGTGGTGGACTTGCCTGCGCATTTAAAATTGAATCACATAATCACCCATCGGCGTTGGAACCTTATCAGGGCGCTGCAACCGGTGTAGGTGGAATTAACCGCGATATATTCACCATGGGCGCCCGACCGATTGCCCAATTAAATTCGTTGCGTTTTGGCGATATTCGGAGCGACCATACAAAGTGGCTTATAAAAGGTGTGGTGAAGGGAATCGGAGATTACGGAAATGCTTTCGGTGTTCCGGTTGTTGGTGGCGAAGTTTTTTTTGATTCCTGCTTCAATCAGAATCCTTTAGTGAATGCCATGTCGGTAGGAATTGTGAAGGTTGGTGAAACAGCCTCGGCCATCTCCTATGGTGCCGGAAATCCGGTTTATATCGTTGGTTCATCGACCGGCAAAGATGGTATTCACGGAGCAACGTTTGCCTCGGGCGATCTTACTGAGGATAGTGCGAATGATTTGCCGGCTGTTCAGGTTGGAGATCCTTTCCAGGAGAAATTACTGCTTGAGGCAACATTGGAAGTTATTCAAACGGGAGCCATTATCGGCATGCAGGATATGGGAGCGGCAGGTATTACGTGTTCTACATCCGAAATGTCGGCAAAAGGTGAGCATGGAATGGACATCTGGCTCGATAAAGTTCCTGCACGCCAAGCCGGAATGCAGGCCTGGGAGATTTTACTTTCTGAATCGCAGGAACGAATGCTGATGGTTGTTGAAAAGGGTAGGGAAGAGGAGGTTGAATCTATATTCACCAAATGGGATTTACATTTTGCTGTGATAGGTGTTGTTACCGAGGGAAATCGATTGCGTTATTTTCAGAATGGCGAACTGCAGGCTGATGTTCCGGCGCATGATCTGGTGCTTGGAGGAGGCGCGCCGGTTTACCAACGCAGTTATACCGAACCCGCATACTTTGCTGAGGCGCAGCAATTCAATCCGTCTCAAATCCCGGTGCCAAATGACTTACGCGAAATTGCCCGCTATTTGGTTTCGCATCCGAATATAGCCAGCAAAAGATGGGTTTACAGGCAATATGATTCGATGGTGGGAACTGCAAACATGAGTACGAACAAGGTTTCTGATGCTGCTGTTGTTCATGTAAAGGAAACAGAGAAGGCATTGGTTATGACGGTTGATTGCAATTCGCGGTATGTTCACGCCGATCCCGAAAAGGGAGCCTCCATTGCAGTAGCAGAAGCTGCCCGTAACATTGTTTGTTCTGGTGGGAAACCACTTGCAGTAACCAATTGTCTTAATTTCGGCAATCCATACAATCCTGAAGTGTACTGGCAATTTGTTGGAGCGATAAAAGGGATGGGCTCTGCCTGTAAAGCGCTCAATACACCAGTTACCGGTGGAAATGTTAGTTTTTATAATCAAACGGTAATTTCAGGAAAGCAGGCGGTACCGGTATTTCCTACGCCAACAATCGGAATGCTTGGAATTATGGATAACATAAAAACACATACCGGTTTGTCGTTTCGCAATGCGGGCGATTGTATTTTTCTGTTGGGAAATCTCTCAGACGATATCAATTGCTCGGAATATCTTTTCTCTTGGCATAAGGTTGCTTTGAGTCCAGCTCCTGAATTTTCGCTTGAACACGAATTGAAATTGCATAAATTGATTGAAGTGCTTATTTCGGCTGGAGCTGTTGAGTCTGTTCATGATATTTCAGATGGTGGGTTGTTTGTAGCTTTAGCAGAATCGGGGTATTCGGGCCATCTGGGATTTGCCATTCATACACCTGAAAACTTGCGCGGTGATGCATTCCTTTTTGGCGAAGCGCAAAGCAGAGCGATTGTTTCGGTTAATGCGGAAAAATTGGAAGTATTCCGAAATCTGGCTGCAATTGTTGATTTTCCGGTTCAAGAAATTGGTTGGGTAACGGAAGGTTTGGTGCGCGTTGATGATCTAGTGTATGGCGAAATTGATGAATTTAGTGCACTCAACGAAGCATCCATTTCATCTGCAATGAGCCATGCAGGCAGCTAATCCCGGTTCAATTAAACACTGGAGCGCAGAAGAGCGGCCACGCGAAAAATTCAAGACATTCGGTGCAGGTTCGTTGAGTGATGCCGAATTACTGGCAATTATTCTTGGCAGTGGAACAGCAAATTCGAGTGCTGTTGAGCTTGCATTTCAGGTTCTTG
>CANMGM010000137.1 GCA_947497195.1 Bacteroidota bacterium | reverse complement strand
CCGCTGATTGGGCGTTCTTGCTTTGATAACCAGTCCCGAATTGCCATACACAATAACATCAGATCCAGTATCGCTCGGTTCGCTTAGTTCGGGCAAATCGGTATCGGGATTCATCATTTTGCGGATGAACTGCTCGTTCATGCCCCCAAAACGCTGATGATGAGCAATGAGGCTGTTGAGTTTCTGTTCAAAACGATCCATATCGGCATCTTCTCCCTGCACTTTCAGTTCGAGTCCGCGGGCTACTAGTTTGAGGGAAGGAAAAAATGCACGGAAAAGTTCCAGATTGCTGTCGTTCACTCCGTAAAGTTGTACCGGATCAACGCCGGTTAATAAAATGGTACGCTCGCTCAAGCCTGCAGAATATTAAAATGAATAAATCGTTGGAATTCTTCTGCAAATAAATGAATTTTGAGCCTTAACACAATGTGCTGCATCAGCAATGAAATTAATAACACTCACAACCGACCTTGGCGTTACCGATTATTATGCTGCGATAGCAAAAGGTAGGTTGTTATCGGAATTGCCCGATGCGACTATTGTGGATGTTACGCACGAGATTCCGAAGCACGATATTCAACGCACGGCTTTCGTAGTGAAGCAAACCTGGCGCAACTTTCCGAAAGGAACAATACACATCGTCGCCGTTCAGTCGCTCGAAAGTGAGCGGGTGTCGCTTGTGGCCTGTTCGCACGAAGGGCATTTTTTCGTGTGTGCCGATAACGGAATCATTCCGATTTTTCTGGGTGCGCAGCCCGAAACAGTTGTGCAGCTCGATTTGGGGAAGTCGCAGATGCCATCATTCCCTCTCCTTGGTGCCTTTGTTCAGACATCAATTCGCTTGGCAAATGGAGAAGCCTTGTCAAAGCTCGGCAAGAAAAAAAGCAGCGTGCAGGAGATGCTGATGCAGAGCCCTCCGATAGGAGAAAATCACATCAGAGCGAATATCGTATACATTGATACTTTTGGGAATTTGATTACCAATGTTTCGCTTGAGAAGTTTGAAGAAGTAGGGAAGGGGCTGCCGTTTGAAATTCAGCTACCGCAGAGTCGATTCACGATAACGCGCATATCGGAGCGGTACAACGACGTGGGGACTTCGTCGCCCTTAGCATTATTCGGACATAGCGGATTGCTCGAAATTGCCGTATCGCAAGGTTCTGCAGCACGCATGATTGGCTTAAAGGTTAACGAAGTAATACGTATCGAGTTTTATGCTGATTAGGATGGTGCACATGCATTTCGCGCCTGAAAATGTGAATGCATTTTTAACTGTTTTTGAGAAGAGTAAGGCATTGATTCGCGCCTTTCCGGGTTGCATGCATCTCGAGTTGTTGCGCGAAAAAGATGATAATTGCGCTTTAACTACATATAGTCACTGGGAAAATGCGGATGCATTGGAGGCTTATCGCCAATCTGAATTGTTTGCAAAAACATGGGCAGCAACGAAAGTATTGTTTGATAAGGCTCCGCGAGCAATTAGCTATGAACGTGTTTCATCTTAAAATTCCTGATAACACGTGTGTTCGATTTCCATGAATCAACTCGGATAGAATAAATAAACCCAATCAATTTCATCGCATTATGTTCAGCCTTGCATACACAAAAAGATTTCATAAAGTTTGCCTCATCAGTTTGCTAATAGTCACATTGCATTTGGGAAAAACCAGTGCTCAAAATTTCACCGACTTTACCTGGCAATATCCCCAATATGGCGGTCATAGTCTGAATGAGGTAAAACATGTTGAGGATGAAACTTTTATCGCGGTTGGCGATGAAGGGATGTTGCTCATGAGTTACGACAATGGACAAAGTTGGAACATGAAGCAACAAAAAACGATTAAACATCTTAAAGCGATCTGGGTCTTTAATCCGGATAATATTCTCGTTGGAGGTAGTTTTGACAACTCCGGACTTGAGCTTTACCGAACAAGCGATGGAGGCGAAACCTGGGCGCTGAGTTACTCGAACAACGCAGTGGGCATAAACGACATGCAATTTCCTACCGATAGTACAGGCTATATCGTCGGAAACATCGGCAAAGTGTTGCGTACCGATGATGCCGGGAATACCTGGTCGGAGGCTTCAAATTCTTCAATAAATGGTAGTTTACAAAGCGTTTGGTTTACAAGTCCAGATACAGGATTTGTAGGCAGAACAAGCACATTTGGTATGTATAAAACAACCAATGGAGGCTTGACCTGGAGCCAGAATTTCGGGTATTATTTTACCACTTGTTATGCAATCCACTTTTTGAACGACACATTGGGTTTTGCCGGATCTTATGGGAATGCCATTTTTCGCACAACAAACGGCGGCGAAAACTGGAGTCTTCAGAGCAACCCGCAACTTTCGGAGAACATCCGCTCGTTTGCCTTTGCCGATAGCCTTCGTGGAATGGCTGTAGCAGGAGGTTATATATATCGCACCTTGAACGGCGGTACTACCTGGTCGTCGACATTTTATACCGGAAATCTCCGTTCGGGAGCCCTTTCTCCAAGTGGAAATGCGATTGTAGGGAATCTCACCGGCGGAATTCTCAAAAGCAGCGATTATGGCGCAAGCTTCACCAATGCAAATCCCCAATCCGGAAATAGCACCTTTCGACGCATTCGATTCTTTGGTAATTCTAGTACAGCTTGGGTAGTAGGTGATGGCGGAAAAGTCCTCAAAACCACGAATAACGGAAATAGCTGGCAAGTGCAGGCAGCGGCACCATACTTCGATTATCCCACCGATTTGGCTGTTTTAAACGAGTCAAAGGTGCTTTTCGGTACAGAGGATGGAGAAATAATTGGTACTGCCAATGGAGGAACAACATTCAGCACACAAACCCTCGATGCTTCAGGTGGCGCCGTCAAAGCAGTTCACTTCCCAAACGCAACTACAGGATTTGCCTGCGGAAATGCGGGAAAATTATGGAAGAGCACCAACGGTGGCACCAGTTTTAGCAGCATCAACATCAGCGGTGTTACCCAAAATTTGATTGATGTACATTTTCCTTCTCCCAATGTGGGCTATGTGCTCGATCAGGTTAGTCAAATCCGAAAAACCACCAATGGAGGAGCATTGTTTACTGCCCTCAGCGGAAATGGCGTCAGTTCAAGTCCCAAGCAAATGTGGTTTTTGAACGATAACACCGGTTACATTTTGTGCGATGGGGGATCTGTATTTCGCACCACCGATGGCAGTAATTTTCAGCCTGCCGGTAACACCTGTTTTTACAATGTGTTCGATTTATATTGCATAAACGATAGCACTTGCTTTGCCTCCGGGAGCTTTACCAATGCAAGCTGCGATGTGAGCTTCACCACCAACCGGGGCGAATCGTGGACCAACATCACATTCCCATATGCCTACGCAGGCTGGGGCGTACATGCCAGAGATACTTCAGCAATTTGGTTGGTTGGGCAAAATCAAACCATTATACGTCGCGGAATTGGAGATGTTATTACTTCTATGCAGGATGCAATAAATGTTGAAGCTACAGCATCAACTCTATATCCCAATCCCAGCAATGGCGTTGTTCAAATTAGCAGTGTTATTCCAGTTTCAAGTTGGTCAATTACCGACCTTAGTGGAAGGGTTATTCAGCAGGGGAATGGAGAAATAATCGATCTTTCGGCATATCCATCTGGGCTCTATCTTGTTGCAATCAAAACAGGCAATGGTAGAATTTCAATCCATAAACTAATTCGTGAATAGAACTCGGATGCTCTTTAAAAATCTGCAAAATTGCAGGCCGTTAATTTCTTGCACTTATTTCTGTTAGCATACCATTTAATTCACAAAATTTTTATTGGAAATCTGTTCATCCGGTTGGTGTTATGCTAAAGGTATTCGCCATTGATGTGGATCTCAAAGTGAGTCAGACGAATGCTTGTTTATTTCATACATTCGTGCGTTAAAATGAACCTGTTTTTCTTAATAAATGTAAATCTGGCATTCAAAAAATGCATAGCGTTTTGGAGAGTTTTGAAGCTAATTTTGATAGTTCAAATCGTTCTGACATCCTGCCATAATACCTCATTACCTGAAATCAATATCAATGTAACGGATGAGATTAACTTCAATACAAAAATCCCCTGCAGGGTAAGTATAAAAAACACAAATGCAGATACCACTGCAGATGCCAAAATAGAAGCGAGGGGAGGATTATCCAGAAAATATGAAAAAAAATCGTTTGAAGTAAAATTCAAGAATAAAACAGCCCTGATTGATTTGCCGTTGAATGAATCATTTGTTTTAAATGCCAATTACATCGACAAGACCTTTATGCGTCATAAAATTTGTTATGCACTCTTTAAGGAGATGAGTTCAGAAAATAAGGCCCCCCAATGCAGGTATGTAAACTTGAGTATCAATGAAAAATACAATGGATTGTATGTACTTATGGAGGGTGTTAATGCTGATTTTCTAGAATTGAATAAACGAGATACTCTGGCCATGCTCTTCAAAGATCCGCCGGTTTTTGTAAAAGAAAAAATTGATTTTGTAGAAGATAAAGCAAATTATTACCAGCAGAAATTTCCTAAAAAATCAAAGTCCGATAAAACACATTATATCGAAAAATTTAAATCTTTTCTCTTTGATTCAGATGATAACATCTTCGCACAAAACATTGAAAAATGGATTGATTTGAAAAATATTATAGACTGGCATCTGTTGCTTTATTTTTCGAATAACGGCGATGGAATAGTTAAGAATTTTTACCTCTATAAACAAAATACAAATACGCCTTTCAGAATTGCCTTGTGGGATTGTGATCATTCATTCGGAAGAGATTGCGATAATGAATTGAATATAAAACCATCTGATTTGCCTTTTGAACGCTCGATTTTGTTAAAGCGACTTTTAAATAATCCATATTTGAATTATAGGCAAAAATTAAGAAAAAGATGGTGGGAGCTACGAAATAAAAATATTTTTAGTTTGGAGCATGTAAAATCGGAGATCGAAAAAAATAAAAGTCAAATAGCAAATGAAATCGAAGCAAATTTTAAGTTGTGGCCTGTAAATGGCCAGTTTTATGTTGACCACAATACATTTGATGAGGAATTGAATATCATGCTTGATTTTATTCAAATGAACACCCAAGTGCTTGACCGCTATTTTAAAACCATAGATTAACTAATTAATGGCTTTTTTTCATATTCCAATCATACTATGAAGGCCAATGGCAATTCAAAATATGACGAAGAAACAGTGTTTGGATCGAATCCCTATTGGGATTAGTATTTTTGGAATCTGATATTAAAAGGGATTGCCTTTTCGCATGTTTAATTCGGTTCAAGGCGCAACGAATAATTTGTTTCAGCGAGGGCTTCATCATTCTGCAAACGATTCATAGTGGCAAAGGGAAGCTATCATCTAATCGATAAAAAACCTGAACGAAATACATTTATAACTCAGGAGGTAGATTTTACCGACCGAAGCGAATTGCGTTTTATCTTTGATGAAGCGGGAGTGGCTTCGTATCCGCACATTTTAAATGGTACTCTACAAAACGAAAAAGACAAATTGGTGTTATCAAGCTAATCATTGGAACAAGCACATGCATCCATGAAATCGACGAAAATTAAGAACGCAAACTGGTACATTAGTTAACATGAAAATACAGAAAATTTCAGCGGTATTGAGCTTAACTATGCAGGTCGTTTGGGCGCAAGGGCAGATTAATCACAAGCTGGAATTGCCTAAACACAGCGCATTAGATCAAAT
The DNA here is from genome assembly GCA_947497195.1 of Bacteroidota bacterium. Taxonomy (GTDB): domain Bacteria; phylum Bacteroidota; class Bacteroidia; order M30B66; family M30B66; genus CAMCXT01. The sequence goes on along the minus strand of CANMGM010000137.1, from coordinate 586 downwards.
TATCAGGCATAGCGCCTACACCCTCTGCTACAGCGAACCGCACGAACAAGCTTCCTGGGTTGCTTATGAATTAACCCGCTCAGAAACGCAGAAAGCCGTTGAACGAAGTAATAAATTCATGATCGACCCGCTTGTTAAAACTGGTTCTGCAAGAGATGCCGATTACAAAGCATCGGGCTACGACCGAGGCCACCTCGCACCGGCAGCCGACATGGGCTGGTCGACTCAAGCGATGCAGGAATCGTTTTATTACAGCAACATGAGTCCACAATTGCCTGCTTTTAACCGCGGCATCTGGAAACAGCTCGAAGAACTGGTGCGCGACTGGGCCATTGCCGAAGACACGATTTTAATTGTTACCGGTCCATTGCTGCGCGATGGTTTACCTGCAATCGGTGCCAATAAGGTTTCTATTCCTGAATATTACTACAAAGCCATTCTCGATTTAAGCGGTAAAACGCACAAGGGCATCGGATTTATTCTACCCAATCGAGCCGGCTCCGAACCATTGCAATCGTACACAATTTCAATCGATAGCCTCGAAAAAGTGAGCGGGCTCGATTTCTATTATCAACTTGACGATTTG
>CANMGM010000136.1 GCA_947497195.1 Bacteroidota bacterium | reverse complement strand
CAAAAACGCATCGCCGGGTTTAAGCGGCTGCTCAATCAATTCAATCGAAAATGCTTCAAGTTGCTTAACGCGCAGTAACGCAGTTTGAAAGTCCCAACCACCATTCGCATCCACACGAAACGGAACATTACTTTCAGTCCGTAAGGCGCTTAGCAAGTCTAAATCATTTTCCTGCCCAACCTTGATCTTGTAAACCGGCCAAGGATTCTCGCGCATCTTTTCGCACATCTTTACAGGTGTATCGAGGCCAAGTGTATAATCGGTAATCGGCAGCGTATGGCCCCATACTGTGCCAAAAAGTTCAAAGAGGGGCCTGCTATTTTTCTTCCCGAAATAATCCCAAAAGGCCATGTCGAGCGCGCAACGTAGAAATGAATTTGTGGGCAAATACGCAAGGATCTGTGCGTAAAATTCGGATGGGTATAAATTGGTGCAATCCTTAAGCTTCGGGAAAATTTCGTGTAAATCCCGAACCATATCGTCTACCGAAATGCCATAATAAGTTATCGCCGGGGCTTCGCCATATCCCTCGGTTTCCCCATCGCTCAAGCAAACAATCAAAGCCGGCTGCTCGGTTTTGGTGCGCCCACCCGAAATGGTGAAGGGATAACGAAAAGGCAGATTGCTTTTATAGTAGCGGCATGTAAAGGGCATATGCAAATGTCGTGAATGTAGCGCAAACCAATACAATTGGTGGATTGATTAAGTGGCACACAAACCTGAAGCCGTGTTTACTTAAGGCCTTTTTCCTGCCTGTTTGTTGAACATATACCCCATAACCACTTCTCCGCTAAAATCGGCAGGTGTACCAAGGCTTTGGCTGATGGTATACGATTGGCGAAGACTTGTTTGAAGACCTTTTGCGTGTGTAAAAACGAGCGCATGCCGAAGTTCAATATCAGGCTTTTGTATGTTTGGGAATAATGGCTTAAACACGCGACTAGTATGCTCGAGCTTTACGTTTTTACCCAAGGCACAACTCCATTGCGTGCTGAAATGCATGCCCCCATTGATATTTCTGTACATTGGCGAAATGAGATTGGGAAATGCACTTAATATTCCTGCATTAATTCCATTTTTACGAAGCCAGTCGATTTTTAGCCCTGCAATACCGCAGGCTATGCTGCCTTTACCCGGTTTTTCGGCTTTAAGTCCTGTGCTTAATACCGCTATTGCAGGCAGCAGAAACCCTCTGGCAGGAATCGTTTGATTGCTTTGTTTGTCTGAATTGCCAGTAGTAAAAAGGGCTGTTTTTATATCGGCCTGTAGAGTTGGCGATGGGCACATCGGCTTCCTTGCCTCGCGGCTCAGGCTTAATTGAACCCGCATCTCATCATTCAAGAGCATTCGCAAGCTATCGGGAAACAGAACACCGCCCAATCGTTGTTCGGCCAATAGCCCAACGTTTGTCTTTTTTATGGGTAAATTCCACAGAAATCGGTTCGAAGTATGCACCACAAGTTTGCAACTTCTCGATGGTATTGCGCTATAACTGAAATTAAGGTCGGGTTTGATTTCAAATTCAGCAAAGCCCCATTTTCCGGATACTTTACCTGTATCTTTCTTTTCGGCTGCGGTACACTGCAAGGGGCTATTTGTGCGGTTAATCCTGCACGGATCAATGTCCTGAGCAATAATACAAATTGACATGCTTGCTCCGAATAGCAAACTCAATATGTGCTTGCGCAATTTGTTGGACCTTATTTCCATTGAATTGTAGGAACGGCACCCGGATGAAAGTCCTGATCGATGAGTTGCAGACTGAACATCCCTGGGGGGCATTTTTGTATGGCATCGCGTAAATCGACATACGCCTTTTTGTGGTTGGGATTGCCGCTAAAGGTATTCCAAAACATAACGATGGTGTAGGTTTCTACAGGTTTTTCAGGCGGGGCTGCGACTTTTTTTCCCTGCACTACTTCTATAGTCTGGTTTAGTATGCTTTCGAGGCTTAATGAAGATTTACGCGGGTAGCTTGCGATTTCCGAAGGGTTTTTTAGCAATTCGAGAAGATTTCCTTTACAGCGCGGATTTTCAAATGAGGAGGCATAATCAACAAACCTTCCTTGGCCGTCAAACAAGTAATGCTTATTAAGGTGGCTTCTCAGGTTGCTGTCTAACATTTCCTGTTTAACACGTCGCAAATTGCTTGCATCGATGTTTTTTGCCGTGCAAAACTTTAACAGTGCATCGTTTGATTGTGATTCTACGCTGCGTACATCATGGATGGTATAGAGTATTTTTTTGCATGATTGAACGGAAATGCAAAAAAGAAAAAGAAGTGAAAAGTAAAGTTTCATTTTCATGCGGGGAAAATTAAGCCGGATGACAGAACATCTGCCATCCGGCAAATGAATTAATAGATACTTACAATGGCGCTCAAGGCTCCGTCGGCACGCTTTATCGTGCTGTAGGTGCCGGGTTTTATGGTGATGGATGAGGAACCTAATGCCCGGCTGAGTGTAGCTCCGAGAGCGATAGGCATATCAATAACCATTGGGCCGGTTTCGCTTGTGCGGAATGCAATTTCGAGTTGCGTGGCGCTAATTTTTGTGAGCAATAACATGGTCTTGCCAGCTGTAGGCGGATTGTTAAAATTGCGCATGTCTGTGGTAACGCCAAGGCTTATATCGAAACACGATAAACCTATTTTTTTACAGCCTTGGGTTTTAATGCCAATTTCGCCGGCAACGTTAATGCAAATACCTACCGTGCATGGTTCTGCCGAAACATACGATCTGGCGTTTGCCTGCATTTGAAAAAGATTGAAAAGAATGAAAGAAATGAATGATAGCGTTTTCATGGTTGTTTTATTTGTGATGAATGGTAACTGCATTAAACAGGTGCAGCTTTTACCCGACAGTACAGTGCAGATCTAAAAATGTATTCGCTTAAGTCATGGCAACCTCCTTTCGTATGGAATTGCAAACCTAAAACGACTATCAAATTATCCTTTTGCGATAATCGCAAAACATTTGCGCGCTGCCGCAAAAAATTTATGAGCATTATTTTTTCATTGGGTTTACAGGTGTTTATCTTGCATCAAATTGAACCGCTATGGATTTTTTCGCCCAAAACATCAGAGAATTCCGTCAGAAACGCTCCTTATCACAAGAATATATGGCACTCACGCTAGGCATTCACACCTCTAACTATAGCCGACTCGAATCGGGTATTTACCATGCGCGAATTACACGAATTATGGAGATCGCTAAAATTCTGCAGGTTCAACCTTATGAGCTATTTATCGATAAAACGCTTCGAAAGCGATTGGAGGATGCAAGGCAAAACGAAATGCGTTTGCAGCAACTGGAGCTCGAACTGGCGGCCTTTCGGAAAGCCTTTGCGGCAATGCCTGAATCGTTTCAAGCTATACACAGTTTCGCTTCCATCTCAACTGGAGTTTCGGCCAACCGAAACTTTGTTTCCTAACAATTTAGATACATTTGCACACCATGATAATTGGAGTAATTCCTGCGCGCTATGCCAGCTCACGGTTTCCGGGGAAGCCATTGGTCGATATTGGCGGCAAGTCAATGATTCAGCGTGTGTATGAACAGGCTCAACAAAGCAGTTCATTGCATCGTGTTGTGGTTGCTACCGACGATGAACGCATAGCACAATTGGTAAGAGAATTTGGCGGAGTGGTTAGAATGACCCGAAGCGATCATGCAAGTGGTACCGATCGATGCGCCGAAATTGCCCAAACCGAAAATCTAGCGATACATGATGTCGTAATTAACATTCAGGGCGATGAGCCATTTATTGCACCCGAACAAATTGATACACTTTGCAGGTTGTTTGATAATCCGGATGTGGAAATTGCTACGTTATACAAGTCGTTCCGCTCGGCGGATGATTGCTCAAACCCCAATACAATTAAACTAATTACAGATGTGAATGGTAAGGCCTTGTTTTTTTCGCGAGCAATTATTCCTTTCTCACGCGCCGGAACCTTTGATCTGAGTCATTATAAACAGCACATCGGAATATACGGCTACCGGGCCGGTGTCTTGGATCAATTAAGCACGCTGGCTCCTTCGCTGCTCGAACAAACAGAAATGCTCGAGCAATTGCGTTGGCTCGAAAACGGTTATTCCATTTACACCACGCGAAGTGAACATGCAAGCTGGAGTATCGATACGCCCAAAGATTTGAAAAAAGTGCAGCAACACTTCGGTTTCTAAATTAGCTTTTCTACATTTACTTCGTGGAAAACAACGAGTACAATCAACGAAAGTTGCTCATTTCGAATAAGGTGACCGAATTGCTGGGTGGTCACGACTGTGTAATTGTGCCCGGCTTCGGTGGTTTTGTAGGCTCGTATGCCCCGGCGAAGGCGCATCCCGTTACGCATGTATTTGCTCCTCCTTCAAAGCATATTTTGTTTAACGCACAGCTAAGAACCGATGACGGTCTGTTATTGCGCGAAATAATGTCTGAGCTACGAATAGATTTTTCAGAAGCGCGCAATTGGCTTGCACGTTTTGCGGAGTTAATGACTGATCGCATTATGGCAGGCGAACGAACCGAATTGCCGATGGTTGGAACATTCACTGTTGATCCTGAGCGCAATATTCAGTTCCGTCAAACCGAGAAAAACAATTTCTTGGCCTCCGCATATGGTCTTTATCCAATTCAGGCCTCTCCAATTCTGAGAAAGCCCGAATACATTCCGCGTGTTGTTTCATTGCCTCATGTTGAACAGACTAAAAAGCCTTTTTCGGTAAAGCGATTCCGTAATGCGGCCATTGCAGCAGCCGCGGCGTGTACAATAGGATTAGGATTGTTTTTTCTGCCTAAAATCCAGCACGATACGATTGCCGAGTTTTCAGTTTTTTCTGGCATTTCGGATAATTCTTCCGCAATGACTCCACTTCGAAATACGTCATTAAGCAAGGCTCGCAAATCCATTCTTCCGGAACAGAATTTTTCGGAATTCAATGCTGAGTCGGCTCGTATTTTCATTGTGGCCGGTTGTTATACAACCATTGAAAATGCCCGTGGCATCATTTCCCATCTTGTTGAAAAAGGCTTCGATGCGCAATTGCTTGACAGAACGCCCGGAGGACTTTATCGTGTTGTTTATGGTTCTTATCCATCCGTTACTGAGGCCGGAGAAGAACTTGCTGCTATTCGTAAAGGCCTAAACGAGGAAGCCTGGATGCTGATTCGTTAAGAACGCTCACGTAATTTCCGGTAAAGAATTATCGCCGTCATCAGAACTGCAATTAAGGCGCACAGCCCCAGCAGTCCTTTCCACATGGCAAAAACTTCCTTGAATACAACTAGAAATACGATTCCGAAAAGCAAAATCGTAGGTATTTCATTCCAGATGCGCATGCCCTGCGAACTGAATTTAACCTCATTGCGTGCCAATTCATTCATAATGGCATGACAGGCGATGTGGTAAATGGTTAAGAGCACCACAAAGGCTAATTTCCAAACAAACCAGGAGGTGCTAAAATCGACTTGCATTTCGAGGGCAAGCAATGTTCCTAATATCAAGGTTAAAACCATGCTCGGCCAGGCAATGCCAAACCAAAGGCGCCGCTGCATAACGCGCAGTTGATTGAGTAGTATCTCCGATTCGGTTTTACGACGCGCTTCGATGTCGTATACAAACAAGCGCGGCATGTAGAATAAAGCAGCAAACCAGGTAACCACGAAAATAATGTGCAGCGATTTGAGTGTATTGTAATCCATGCGCCAAAACTATGAAATATGTGTTTGCAGTTTAGGAATTGCGCCTGATGAAATACTACCTTTGCAGCATGACAAAAAAATTTGCTAGAGAATCGCATGCTGTTTCAACCGAAATCGTGTTGCCCAACGATACCAATACGCTTGGAAATCTGATGGGTGGGCGCTTATTGCATTGGATGGATATTTCTGCTGCAATTGCTGCCCAGCGGCATTGCAAACGAGTTGTTGTAACGGCCTCGGTAAATAACGTGTCGTTCGATCGTCCCATAAAGCTGGGCGATATCGTTACGCTCGAATCGCAGGTATCGCGTGCATTCAACTCATCGATGGAGGTATTTATTGAAGTATCGGTTGAGAATCACATTACAGGTGTAAAAGAAAAATGCAACGAGGCCATCTACACCTTTGTAGCTGTAGATCAAATTGGTCGTCCAATCAGCGTTCCGGAATGTGTTCCGGAAACCGAACTCGAGATAAAGCGTTACGATGGAGCATTGCGGCGCAGGCAACTGGCTTTGATTCTGGCCGGTAAAATGAAGCCTGAAGAGGCAAGCGAATTGAAGGCGCTCTTCATAAACGACAATAATAAATAGCAAACCATCTTTGGTTTGGGTTGTTCTCTTTATACAAGGAAGAAATTCACAGT
>CANMGM010000135.1 GCA_947497195.1 Bacteroidota bacterium | reverse complement strand
TATATTCTCTCAACACCACGCATTTTTAATCAGATGGCAAACGAAGGATTGTTTTTCGGGGCTTTTGCGAAAGTGCACCCTGAATTTGGCGTTCCGCTTAATGCCATTTTATTGCAATCGGGTTGGGCAATGCTTCTGGTTTTTCTATGGGGCTCGTTTAGCAGTATAATTGAATATGTGACGTTTGTTGAATGGATGTTCCTTTTAGCCGCCTGCATTGGAATTTTTATTGTTAGGAAAAAGTATCCTGCCGAAAATCCGCCTTTTCGTGTGCCGCTATATCCGATTCTTCCATTGCTTTTTGTAGGTGTTATTGGTTGGTTTATCTTTAAAAATGTGTTAGCCGACAAGGCCGAATATTATGCAGGATTAACAGTCTTACCGATAGGAATCGTGGTTTATTACCTGTTTAAGCATTTTAAGAAATCAGCCAACAAATAAGTGATTCGGAACAATTCCATGCAACTTTTCGCAATTAAATCTGTTATTTTGCTGCTTTAATATTGAAAAATTTATGTCATTCGAACTCCCCTCTCTCTCTTACGCGTACACGGCCCTCGAGCCGCATGTAGATGCGCGAACCATGGAAATCCATCACACCAAACACCACCAAGCTTACGTCACGAACCTCAATGCAGCCTTAAACGGTACTGCATCAGAAGGCAAATCGCTTGATACGCTTATGGCAGAAATGTCGAAGCAACCGGCAGCTGTGCGCAACAATGGTGGCGGGCATTACAACCATAACCTCTTTTGGGAGATCATGAGCCCTAACGCCGGCGGGCAACCAGCGGGCGAACTTGCCGATGCCATCAATACTGCGTTTGGTTCTTTCGATAAATTCAAAGAAGACTTCGCAAAAGCTGGGATGACACGTTTTGGCTCGGGATGGGCCTGGCTCATCAAGCACGATGGCAAACTGGTGATTACCTCAACGCCGAATCAAGACAATCCACTAATGGATCTTGCAGATGTGAAAGGCTTTCCGCTGCTTGGCCTTGATGTGTGGGAACATGCCTATTATCTTCACTATCAGAACCGCCGCGCCGATTACATTACGGCCTGGTGGAACGTGGTAAACTGGAACGTGGTAAACGAACGTTTCCAGAAAGGATAAACGATTTTTAATCCGCAGCATACCTGCGGATTTTTAATTTCCACCGGTGCGATGCATCTTTGCGCGCTATAAATTTATGAGCTCATGATATCACGGAAACGTTCGGAAGAATTATTCACCTTAGCAAAAACCTATTTCCCCGGCGGTGTTAATTCTCCTGTTCGCGCATTTCGCTCGGTCGGAGGAACACCACTGTTCATCAAGAAAGGCGACGGCTGTATGCTTACCGATGAAGACGGAAATACATTTGTTGATTTTTGTTTGTCGTGGGGCCCGATGATTCTGGGACATAATAGCAGCATAGTGCGCGAGAAAGTTTGGGAAACTATCCAAAACGGCACCTCATTTGGGGCGCCAACCGCGCTCGAAAATGAACTGGCCGAGCTTATCCTTAACAACAACCGCTTTATTGAAAAATTGCGTTTTGTAAGCTCAGGTACAGAAGCCGTGATGTCGGCAGTTCGTCTAGCGCGCGGATATACAGGCCGCGATAAAATCCTGAAATTCGAAGGCTGCTACCATGGTCATGTTGACAGTTTATTGGTAAAAGCCGGTTCAGGGCTCGTGACTTTCGGCAATTCATCCTCGGCTGGGGTTCCGAAAGGGTTGGTGAACGATACCATCGTGGTTCCACTTAACCGCATAGATCTGGTAGAAGAGGCATTCAAGCAGTTTCCCGGCGAAATAGCTGCAATAATAATTGAGCCCATACCGGCCAATAATGGACTTTTGCAGGTAAGCAAGGAGTTTTTATTTTGTTTGCAGTGTAAGGCAAATGCGCATGGTGCGTTGCTCATTTTCGATGAAGTTATTTCAGGTTTTCGCGTAGGTTTTGAAGGCGCGGCCGGTCTGTATGATATTAAACCAGATATAATTACCTACGGAAAAATTATTGGTGGCGGGTTTCCGGTAGGAGCATACGGTGCCTCGGCCGAAATTATGAGCAAAGTTTCGCCCGATGGCGATGTTTACCAGGCAGGTACACTTTCGGGCAACCCTGTTGCGATGTCGGCAGGTATTGCAGCGCTTGGCGAATGCCTCAAACCGGGGTTTTACGAGCAACTCGATGCTAAGACGCAGCGATTTACCGAAAGCATTGAAAATTATGCCCAACAAAAAAATTATCCTTTCCGTATTTTTCGCATCGGTTCTATTTTCTGGCTCGCATTTACACGAAACGACATTCGCGCAGCCGAAGAAATTGATCCAGATGGCATGGCATATTTTAAGAAATTGCATGCGTTTCTGCTCAATGAAGGCGTCTATTTTGGTCCCTCGGGTTATGAAGTTGGGTTTGTTTCAACAGCCCATAATGATGAGCAGCTAAACAAAGCCGCCGACTGTATTTCAAGGGGACTGGATTATATCTTCGCTGCCTGAAAATTTGAACGCTTTCGTTTGGTGGCCATTAGGAAGTTCTCTGGTGCTGCCTTTTCACTGCATTACGCGATTTTAGTCCAATAATTTTCGTTTCGAAAAATATTCAAACAATTGTTTGCTCATTGAGTGCGAAAAGATATATCTTTGCAGCCCGTTTCAAAAAAACGCTAATTCACACAGTAACAAACATATCAAACTCAAAACATAAGACCATGACAAAAGCAGAAATTGTTGCAGAAATTTCCGAGAAAACAGGTGTTGAAAAAGTAGCGGTTCAAGCTACCATCGAAGCTTTCATGAAAAGTGTAAAAACGAATATTTCTCAAGGTAAAAATGTTTACCTGCGTGGTTTTGGAAGTTTTATCGTTAAAAAGCGTGCGGCAAAGAAAGGACGTAACATTTCCAAAAAAACTACAATTTTGATTCCCGAGCACTTCATCCCTGCTTTCAAACCTGCTAAATCATTCAGCGAGAAGGTTAAGAAGTCGGTTAAAGCCTAATTCCTTAACCGATGGGCACACGTCAGCTTTTGCTTATTGCATCGTGCCTGCTCATCGGTGGAGCAGTGTTTCTGTTGCCACGAACAACAGAAGGTGAGGAGGCCGAACAGGAGCAAGTTGTTTCAGAGGATTTCAGCAAACAGCTTGAAGAAGTTAAAAAGCAAACTCCGGCCGAAAAATTGGGAAAAATAGAGTTCTTTGAAAATAAACTGAAAGGAGCCGTTGGTGCCGAAAGAATCCAGTGGCTCGATTCGCTGCGAAAGCAGTGGGATTCACAAATGCGTCCGGGCATTGCCGCCGAATATGTGTTGCAGAAAGCCGAATTATCAAATGATGCAAATTCGTGGAAAGATGCAGGGATGCGTTTTCTGGGTTTGGCGAGTTTCTTCGCCGATTCCGATAAAAATTCTCTGCTTCAGCGGGCAATAGCTTGCCTCGAAAAAGCAAATGAACTCAAGGCCAATGATCCGGAAATCAAGACTCAATTGGGTATAGCCTATGTCGAAGGTTCTCAGGAGCCGATGAAAGGTATCGCCCTCTTGCGTGAAGCGGTTGCCGAAGACTCAACCAATGTCGATGCACAGCTTAGCCTCGGGTTTTTCTCAATGAAAAGCGGACAGTACGATAAAGCGGTGAAACGCTTTAAAACAGTTTCCAGCTTGCGTCCCGATTTGCCCGAAGTGAATCTTTATCTCGCCGATGCGTTATCCATGAGCGGAGATAAAAAAGCTGCCCTTTCAGTTATCGACAAGCTACTCAAGACCACGACCGACAGCCTCATTCAGGCATCGGCCAAGCAACGTAAAAAAGACATTCAACAGAACTAAAAAACTTAACACATCAGTATCATGCCAAGCGGAAAAAAAAGAAAGCGCCATAAAATGGCTACGCACAAGCGCAAAAAGCGTCTGCGTAAGAATCGCCACAAGAAGAAGTAATCCGGTAATCAGGGTTTAATAGCCCTGTGAATCCCTTTAACTGAAACTTCCTGAAGCTGCATAAAATACAATGCAGTTGTTGGGTAGTTTCTTATTTGATAAAGGATGAATAAGGAACTTGTTATTACGGCAAAGTCGAATGAAGTTGTTATTGCACAACTTGAAGACCGGCGACTAACCGATCTGAACAGAGAAAAAAGCAACAACAGTTTTGCTGTTGGTGATATCTATCTTGGACGGGTTAGGAAAGTTATGCCCGGACTTAACGCGGCATTTGTGGATGTTGGCTACGAGAAGGATGCTTTTTTGCATTACCTCGACCTTGGTCCACAAGTGCAGTCATTGTTAAAATTCATTCAGGGTGTTCAGGGTAAAAAAATCAATACCCACGATTTAACTTCGTTTCGTAAAGAAGCCGACATTCAGAAAGACGGAAAGATTGGTACTGTATTGAACAGTAACAACCTCATTTTGGTGCAGATTGCCAAAGAGCCCATCTCTACCAAAGGCCCCCGCATTACATCTGAGCTTTCGTTGGCTGGGCGTTTCCTAGTTCTTGTACCGTTTTCCGATAAAATTTCGGTTTCCCAAAAAATCAAGGATAACGAAGAAAAAAGTCGTCTTAAACGCTTAATCGCAAGCATTCGTCCTCCGGGCTTTGGTGTAATTATACGAACGGTAGCTTCGAACAAGAAAGTTGCAGAGCTCGATCAGGATTTGAACGAACTGGTGCAGCGTTGGCAACTCTTGTACGAGAATCTTGTAGCCGCACAACCCAAAGAAAAAGTATTGGGCGAAATCCGCAGAACTTCGGCATTGTTGCGTGATGTACTCAACGATACATACCAGGGCATTACCGTCGACGATCAGTCGATTTACAGTGAAATAAAATCCTACATTTCTCAAATAGCGCCCGATAAAGAGCGAATCGTAAAGCTTTATAAAGGGAAGGAAAGCCTTTTTGAGCACTTTGGTATCGACCGGCAAATCAAAGCCGCATTTGGGCAAAATGTTAGTTTGAAAAGTGGTGCTTACCTTATAGTTCAGCATACCGAGGCCATGCACGTTATCGACGTGAACAGTGGTCATCGTACGCGTTCCGACAACGATCAGGAAGCCAATGCGCTCGACACGAATCTCGAGGCGGCGCAGGAGATTAGCCGTCAATTGCGCCTGCGCGACATGGGTGGCATCATCGTGATCGACTTTATCGATATGCATTCGGCGAACAACCGTAAAATTCTGTTCGACAAGCTGCGTGAAGCGATGTCGCACGATCGCGCCAAGCATACCATCTTACCACCAAGTAAATTTGGATTAATTCAGATTACGCGGCAACGTGTTCGCCCCGAACTAATCATCGAAACACTCGAGAAATGCCCTACCTGCAATGGAACGGGCGAAATTCAACCATCGATTTTAATTACCGACGAAATCGAAAACAACCTGCGCTACATTCTCAAAGATCAGAACCAGACGGGGGTTCAATTGTGGGTAAATCCCTTGCTCGAAGCGTACATCAAAAAAGGATTGCCTTCGATGCAGATGCGCTGGTTCTTAAAGTATAAAAGTTGGGTAAAAGTAAAGGCAGTGCCTTCGTACCATATGATGGAGTACCATTTTCTAAATAAGCAGGACGAAGAAATTAAATTGTGAGGATTAAATTTTTTCCTACTTTAAACCTGTCGTCGAATCGGAAGTTTCTATCAGTTTTTTAATGCACTTTTCTTCTGATTCAGACTTTTTAATTCAATGATCTGGCAATACGTTTCCCGCTTAATACTGCGCTTTAGGCTGCCTATTATTCTTGTAATTGCAGCCATTACCGTTGTGATGGGCTATTTCGCTTCCAAAGCAGAAATGACCTACACGATGGCGCAAATTCTGCCGTTCGATGATCCGGAGTACGTTGCATATACCAATTTCAATAAAAAGTTTGGACAGGATGCAAATGTGCTGGTTATTGGTTTTGAATCCGATAGCCTGTTTAAACTTAATGTTTTTAACGATTGGATTGAGACATCCGACAAGCTGAAGGAAATTGAGGCTGTAAAAAATGTACTCTCGATCGGAGGCATTCTGAATCTAACCCGAAACGATTCGCTGCAGCAATTTGATATTGCTCCACTGATTTCGAAGAAACCCGAAACACAGGCCGAGCTCGATAGCCTGAAAGACCAGATTTTAAATCTACCCTTTTACCGCGAATTGCTCATAGCACCAGGTAAGCAAAATGGGTATGCTACACTTATGCTTGTTACGCTCGACCAAAAGAGCATCGACCGCAAAGATCGCAAGGAATTAATTGAGCAGATAACGAAAATTGGCGATGCTTTTTCGGCCAAACATAAATTCGAGATTCATTATTCCGGGCTTCCCTACATCCGTACATTAAATTCCATCAAGTTGCGCGAGGAATTGGTGATGTTCCT
>CANMGM010000134.1 GCA_947497195.1 Bacteroidota bacterium | reverse complement strand
GGCTCAAAAGGTCCGATCTTTTACAGTCACCACCGCATTGGGCTAAACGGAAAGCCATTCCTCATTTATAAATTCCGCTCGATGTATCAAGATGCCGAGTCGCGCGGTCCGCAACTGAGTTCAAAAAACGACAGCCGAATTACATCTTTCGGAAGGTTTATGCGCAAAACACGACTCGATGAAATTCCGCAATTTTACAATGTTTTGGTGGGGACAATGTCGATTGTGGGACCGAGACCCGAACGGCAACACTTTATTGATCAGATTGTAGTTCAAGCTCCACATTATTTAATTCTACACAAAGTACGCCCCGGCATTACAGGCTGGGGACAGGTTAAGTTTGGGTATGCCGAGAATGTTCAGGAAATGATTGAACGTCTTAAGTACGATATTTTGTATGTCGAAAACATGAACCTGGCACTCGACTTTAAAATAATGATCTACACAGCCCTTATCGTAATTCAGGGTCGGGGCAAGTAAAATTTCGGTGCTTGAATATTAACTGCTTTCGATTTTCTTTGCAGTACAAATTCTAACCATGGAAAAAATTGCAGTAATCGGTGCCGGAACAATGGGGAACGGCATTGCCCATACGTTCGCTCAATTCGGATACCCTGTTTTCCTTGTAGATGTTAGCGAAGCATCTCTTGAAAAAGGATTAGCAACGATTGTCAAAAACCTCGATCGTCAGGTAGCGAAGGCTCAAATCACCGAGGATCAGAAGGCAGAAACGCTCGCGCGCATAACGGCTAAAACACAAATCGACGAAACTTTAGCAGATGTTGTATTGGTTATAGAAGCAGCCTCCGAAAATTTCGAGATCAAGGCTTCCGTTTTCAAACAGCTTGATGCAGTTTGTAATCCAAGCTGTATCCTTGCTTCCAATACATCCTCGATTTCTATTACGCGCATTGCATCGGTTACAAAGCGGCCCGATAAGGTAATCGGCATGCATTTCATGAACCCCGTTCCGGTAATGAAGCTCGTTGAGGTTATCAATGGATATTCGACCTCTTCAAAAACCAGTGAACGCGTTATGGATATATCCAAATCGCTTTCTAAAATTCCGGTTTTGGTGAATGACTATCCGGGATTCGTGGCCAATAAAATCCTTATGCCGATGATCAATGAGGCCATCATAACCTTGAATGAAGGCGTCGCGGGAGTAGCAGAGATTGATACGGTAATGAAACTCGGCATGGCGCATCCAATGGGACCGCTTCAACTAGCCGATTTTATTGGCCTCGATATCTGCCTTTCGATTTTGCGTGTTTTGCAGGATGGTTTCGGAAATCCGAAATATGCCCCTTCGCCTTTACTGGTTAACATGGTTACAGCGGGCCACTTGGGAGTTAAAAGCGGTATCGGATTTTACGATTATTCAGCTGGTACAAAAGATGTGGTGGTAGCCAAACAATTTGCAGGCTAAGTCTAATTAGGTAATCACAAATTCAACCTCAACGAATTGATTGAGAAGGATATTTTATAATTTCATTCTATGAAAAAGCTATTTTTTTACATATGTATATGCGTCACCATCTCGTCAACCGCCCAACCTTTTTCCGTTGGACATCGTAGCCTTAGTTTACTCGATGCAGCGCGCAACCGTACCGTTACGGCCGAAGTGTATTACCCTGGAATAAGTACTGGCGACAATGTTGCTTTTGCCGCAGGAAATTTCCCCGTTTTCACTCTTGCGCACGGTTTCGTAATTCCCGGAAATACCTACCAAAATTTTGCCGACGAACTCGTTCCCGACGGCTACGTTATTGTTTTGCCAACAACCGAAAGTAGTTTTTTACCCAATCACGATGCTTTTGGGAAAGACATTGCATTCTTAAATACTGCATTTCGTTCCGGTGGTGTTTCCTTTTTTACGCAATTTAACGGACGTTCTGCCATTGGTGGGCATTCGATGGGTGGCGGTGCATCGGCACTGGCTGCAACCCAAACAATCGCCGACGCTTACATAGGCTTTGCTCCGGCTATAACCAACCCCCCACCCGTTCCGCAAGGGGGGCAGATCGAAATTCCGGCACTCTTATTCTCGGGTTCGGCCGATGGTGTTACACCGCCCGAAACCAATCATCAGCCCATTTACGATTCGTTTGCAAGCGATTGTAAATCGTTTGTGAGCATTACATCAGGTACCCATTGTTATTACATTCCCTCAAGTCTATGTGATCTTGGAGAATCGGGGGTTCCAGGCGGCATGACGCGCGAACTGCAACAGCAAATAACATTTGATTATTTACGGCCATTTCTGAACACGTTTCTGCTCGACGACTCAGTGTCATGGCAGCAGTTTCAACAAACCATCACTGCCGATAACCGCATTACATTCGAGCAAAGCTGCAGCCTCGATTTCACGGGCAATGAATCAATCCCGTCTGTAAAAACACGTGTATTTCCCCAACCATGCAGCGATGCTATACAGCTCGAATTTCCTGATCCGGTAATGGTTTTATCGCTAAACATTTATGATATGCAGGGACGTAAACTTTCGCATACACCTGTATTTCTTCAAAACGAGAACATTGTATCCGTTGATGTTAAACAACTTCCTGCCGGAATGTATGTGCTGGAAGCAAAAACATCCGGCGGAAACATCAGAGAGCGTTTGCTGAAAGTGCAGCATTACTAATGGATGCTGAAGCATACTTCTCGAAGTTAAGCGTACTTCATTCCGAAGAGCGCGAAGAGGAGGAAAAGCAATTTGCAACTGCGCTAACAAGTTTATCGGTTCAGCAACAAGCAGCAACAGGACTTTGCTGGCATCCCTTGCAGATTGTTGAAACAGGGTATGGCTTTGGCGATTATCCATTTGTATGGGTCGAACGCACAAAACACCGAGATTCGCCGCATAGCTTTAGTCCGGGTAAGCCGGTACGAATTTTCAGTGCTTCGCAGGGCGATGAAGAAGCGGTTACCGGTGTTTTGGATGCATTGCGCGATAACCGGGCAAAGATTGTTTTCTTTCGCGATGAAATTCCGGATATACTCGACGAAGGCCGACTGGTAATGCAGGCGCAGTTTGATGCGCTGGCATACAAACGATGCAATGAAGCGCTTGAGGAAATTAAAAACGCGCGCAACTGTCGACTCGCACAGCTACGCGATGTTTTAATCGGAAAACAAAATGCCGATACGCGCCCCAATGAACTTTTTGGTCACGCCATGGATGCCCGACTGAATTCTTCTCAAAACCAAGCGGTACAATGTATTGCCGAAACCCGCGATGTGGCTGTGATTCATGGCCCTCCCGGAACGGGTAAAACAACAACCCTGGTGTCGGCGGCGGTTCAAATCTGCCGGCAAGATGGGCGAATCTTGCTATCTGCGCCATCAAATGCTGCGGTGGATCATCTCTGCAGTAATTTACTTGCCAAGGGACTTAACGTTCTGCGCATTGGCAATCCGGTTCGTGTTTCGGAACAACTTGAATCGATTACAGTGGAAGGAAAGATTCGTAATTCGCCTGAATTCAGCGTAATTCGTGAAGCACGCAAGCAGGCCGATGCATACCGAACCATGGCACTCAAGTATAAACGAAGTTTTGGTGCTGCCGAACGCGAACAACGCAATTTGTTGCTGAAAGAAGCGAAATCACTGCTACGCGATGCCAATCAACTGGAGAAAACCTTGAGTGATGCAGTTTTTCATTCGGCCGATGTGGTTTGCGGAACCCTTATGGCGGTGCATACGCATCTGCCGAAGGACCTTGAATTTGATTTCGTTTTCATTGACGAAGCAGCACAGGCACTTGAACCACTGTGTTGGCTACCAATAATAAGAGCAGAGCGACTTATTTTGGCAGGCGATCCGTTCCAGTTACCGCCAACCGTAAAATCGCAAAAGGCGGCAAAAGGTGGCCTCGGCATTACCCTCATGGAAAAGGTGCTTAACCATGTTCCAACGGTGCTTCTCGATGTGCAATACCGCATGAATCCCCACATCATGGCATTTCCGAACCGCTGGTTTTATGAAGGAAAACTACGCGGGCACGAAAGTACCTTCGCACGCTATCCCAAAAATGGGAGCGGTTTGTTATTTATTGATACCGCAGGTGCGAGCTACGAAGAGGAGTTTAGTACCGAAACACAGAGCATTTCAAATCCGGGAGAAGCAGCATTTTTGCATGCACATTGGAACACTTTGTTCCCGGCCGAAACAGGCAACGACATTGCATCAATTGCACTTATATCGCCATACAATGAACAAGTACGCTTGCTCACAGATCAATTTGAAGGCGAAAGCACCGGCAATAGGAAGATTCGAATCCGAACAATCGACTCGTTTCAGGGTCAGGAATCAGATTGCGTTATCATTTCATTGGTGCGCAGCAACGAGCGCAGAGAAATTGGCTTTTTACGCGACTACCGCCGCATGAATGTTGCCATGACCCGCGCCCGGTATCAGCTTATCATGCTCGGCGACAGTGCGACCCTAACTGTAGACCCATTTTACGACACACTTATAAATTGGTGCATACAGGAAGACATGTATCGCTCAGTATGGGAAATGTTTGGTTAGGCATCACGCACGTGGATTCTATTCCACTACATTCGAAAAGATTTCATGTTTATGGCTATTTGCACTTTTGCACGAATTATATTTGTAAGCAAATACGATTTGAATACTTTTAACGCTCACGAATCAGCATGAGAACACGTCATTTTACAATCCTTATTCTTAGTGCAATTTTGTTCTTTTCCTGTGGAGGCGGAAAAACAAAAACACATACCCTGAAAGACATTGAATTCACCTTTGAAGGCCCACTGTTCGAGGGTTCGAATCCTGCACAATATGTTGTTTCGGTGGACCTGAAATCCATTTTTGGTTCCGAATTTAAAGAAGGAATGTCGGTTGATCGTGCCATATTAAAGAAAGCCGAGATCTTTTCGGAGGACACAAGCGGCTTCTCCGGAATAAGTGCGCTCGTACTGAGTCTGGCATCCGATAATGCCGAACTGCAAATGCAGGAGCTTGCTGTAATAAATCCTATAAAACCTGATGCAAAATCGGCCGTACTGGTTCCCTCCTCCGAAGCCGAAGCGAGCGATTTCTTCAATGAAAAGCAGTTCTACCTTGTTCTCGATGCAACACTAGCAAAAGACATCGAAAGCAACTTGAAGCTGAAAGGGAATTTTGAATTTGAATTGGGTTACTAATGCCATAAACGCATAGAATTACCTTACTTTATAACGCCTAAATCTTTTAATTACCGATGAAAAAAACACTTCTTTTTTTTGCAATACTGATTTCTTCAATCAGCTTTAGTTCATTTCATTTTTTAGATGAGGGGGGCGATCGCTTACTTGGCGTTTGGGAACCATCGAATGGACGTGCTCGCGTAAAGATTGAGAAAATTGGCACTAAATATTATGGAAAAATCGTGTGGCTCAAAGAACCCAACGATCCAAAAACCAATTTGCCTAAAACCGATAAGAACAACCCCGATCCAACCTTGCAGAATGCACCGCTTAAAGGGTATAGAATGCTAAAAGACTTTGTTTACAGCGGCTCCGATGAATGGGCAGAAGGCTCAATTTATGATCCGTTGAATGGAAGCACTTATAGCTGTACCATCAAAATGGAAGACCCCAACACCTTGAACATAAGAGGTTACATTGGCGTTTCGGCACTCGGAAGAACCGATGTTTGGAAGCGTTTGGCCGTTAAGAAATAAGCCAAATCGATGATGCATATTCCTGTAAAGTTTGCACTGTTTACTGCGGCGTTTGCCTTTTATTGTTGTACCGAATCGCTTGCTCAAGTTGTAGCTCCAACCGATAGTAGCGCTGCAGCCGAAGAAGATTACAGTCAATACGACAATCTCGATTTTGCAGCCGACGGAGCCAAACGCTTTTGCAGCCCCAAAATAGAAGGATTGAGTCCTGCCAAACTCATCAGCATTGGTTATGATTACCAGTTTGGATATTCAATCGAAGCAGATTCATTGAATCGGATTTACCCTCCTATGGGCAAACCCAATTTAGGTTCTCAGAAAACACAGATACTCCGATCAGAGGGCATTCGTATTTCAACCAATATTCCGGTAATATCCAAAACCAATTTGGTATGGCAACTAGGTGGAAATTATTGGGAGCAACGTTACACATTCGAACAGCCCGATTCATTGACCAATCCCTTGCTTCTTGCGCTCAATGGAAATAAATTGCGTACAGCAGGCTTAGCCACAACGCTTTTCAAACCGCTCAACGACAAGCAATTTTTACTCTTCCAGGGATCTGCAGACTACAGTGGCGATTACACTCTGAAAAACCTGATGCCTTTGCAATATTTAAAATATTCGGCTGCATTGATTTGGGGAAAACGACCGCATGAGAAAAAACAATGGGGAATAGGTATTGCCCG
>CANMGM010000133.1 GCA_947497195.1 Bacteroidota bacterium | reverse complement strand
TTCATATACTTTTGCAAAAAAAAACTACTATGAAAAAAGCGATTTCACTGTTTGCATTAGCATTATTAGTATTCTCCGGGGTTGTTCTTACCGGATGTAAAAAAGGAGACGATGATCCGTTCATCTCTTTAAAATCAAGGGACGCTCGTGTTACCGCTAAATGGAAATTAGTAAAAGCCGAAGGAACCAGTACCAACACTTTTGCAGGTACTACGTATACAACTACTTCGAACTTCAATGGAACTGTTTACTCTGTTACATATAGTTCAGGTGATGTCGATTCTTATTCCTACGCCTTGGAAATGGAAATTTTAAAAGGCGGGGAAATGACAAGTACCGAAACCGAAGATGGGGAGATAACTACTACAAAAGAGATTTGGTTCTGGACCAATAACACCTCCGACAAAACCGGTTTATACCTTGGTGGCCTTGATGAAGTTATTTTTAATGTACAAGGATTGTCTTCTAAGGAATTGATTCTTAATATAAATAACGAGGAGTCGCAGACTGTTGATGGACAGACTTCAACGAGCAAATCATCTACCACGTGGACTTTTGAAAAAGCCGATTAATTGATTTAAGATTCATCTAAAAGCTGCTAAGTATTTATATTTAGCAGCTTTTTTTATGTAAAACCAAGATCCATGCAACAACTCATCGAATGTGTCCCCAATTTTTCGGAAGGGGTAAACCTCGCAATCATCAAGCAAATAACCGATGAAATCGAATGCATCGAAGGTGTTCGATTGCTTAATGTTGATCCGGGAAAAGCAACAAACCGCACCGTTGTAACTTTTGTCGGAAGCCCCGAACCGGTTATCGAGGCGGCTTACCGGGCCATTCGGAAAGCATCCGAGCTCATCGATATGAGTAAACACAAGGGCGAACATCCGCGCATGGGCGCTACCGATGTGTGTCCGCTAATTCCTGTTGCAGGAATTTCGATGGAAGAAACGGCCGAATATGCACGAAAACTCGCAAAAAGAGTAGGAGAGGAGCTTCGTATTCCGGTGTATTTATATGAATCTGCTGCGCTTGTTCCCGGTCGCACCAACCTGAGCGAAATCCGCGCAGGCGAGTACGAAGGGTTCTTCAAGAAAATTCACCTTCCCGAATGGAAACCCGATTTTGGTCCTGTAGAGATGAATGCCAAAGCCGGAGCAACCGTTATTGGTGCGCGCGATTTCCTCATTGCCTATAACGTGAATTTAAATACCACCTCGGTGCGTCGTGCCAATTCGATTGCATTTGATGTGCGCGAGCGCGGACGGGTTATGCGCGATGGAGATCCGGTTACAGGTAAAATTGTAAAAGATACCGATGGAAATCCGGTGCATATTCCTGGCTCATTAAAGGCGGTGAAAGCCATCGGCTGGTTTATCGAGGAATATGGTGTAGCGCAAATTTCGATGAACCTCACCAATATTAGGGTTACGCCCGTGCATATTGCCTTTGATGAAGTGTGTAAAAAAGCTGATGCACGCGGAATTCGCGTAACAGGATCGGAGTTGGTGGGACTTATCCCGTTGCAGTGCATGCTCGATGCCGGACGCTATTTTCTCGAAAAGCAGCAGCGTTCAACCGGTGTTTCAGAAGCCGAACTCATTAAAATTGCCGTGAAGTCGATGGGGCTCGATGAGTTGGGGCCGTTTGAACCCGAAAAGCGCATCATCGAATACCTGCTGCGCGATGCCGGTCAGGAGAAATTGGTGAGCATGAGCCTGAAGGCCTTTATGGAAGAAACGCATTCCGAATCTCCGGCGCCGGGCGGAGGTTCAATTGCGGCTTATGTGGGTTCTCTTGGAGTTGCATTGGGCGGAATGGTGGCGAATTTAAGTTCGCACAAACGCGGCTGGGATGCGCGTTGGAAAGAGTTTTCGGATGTTGCCGAAGCGGCTGTGAAGCTCGAAAAGGAATTGTTGTATCTAGTCGATGAAGACACGCGGGCCTTTAACCGCATCATGGATGCATTTGGCTTGCCCAATGGCAGTACCGAAGAAAAAGAAGCTCGGAAAAAAGCCATTCAGGCAGCAACTTTACACGCCATCGAAACGCCCTTGCGCGTAATGCAATTGGCTTATGAGAGTTTTGATGTAATCGAGCCGATGGCGCAGAAAGGCAATCCGAATTCGGTGTCGGATGCCGGTGTTGGCGCCTTGTGTGCGCGCGCGGCGGTGATGGGCGCCTGGCTCAATGTAAAAATCAACTGCTCGGGTTACGACGATAAAGATTACGTAGCGCGCGTGCTGACTGATGCAGCATTGCTGGTTCAAAAAACGAACGAACGCGAGGCTGCTGTATTAGAGCAGGTGAATCGAGTAATCGGGATTTAAGTTAAATGGAAAAATTCTCGCTGTTTAGCTTTATTTCTGCCTGAAATAAATGGCCAGCGGTACACCATGAAAGTTGAAATGCTTGCGTAGCTGGTTTTCCAGAAAGCGACGATACGGATCTTTGAAGTATTGTGGCAAATTGCAGAAGAATACAAATGAAGGATAGCCCAGTTTGAGTTGCGTGATGTATTTTACCTTCAGGTATTTTCCTTTCGTTGCCGGAGGAGGATTGTCTAAAATAATCGGTAACAAGACATCGTTCAGGTGCCGCGTTTGAATGGTTCGTTTACGGTTCTCGTAAACCATCATAGCCGTTTCGATTGCTTTTAACAGGCGTTGCTTTTCGGTTACCGATGTAAAAATGATAGGCACATCCTTAAATGGTGCAATCTTATCTAGAATGTGTTCGGTGAACTTCTTCGTTGAATGGGTATCCTTCTCCACCGTATCCCATTTATTTACCACAATTACAACACCGCGATGGTTCTTTAGCGCAAGCCACAGGATGTTGATGTCCTGCGATTCAATTCCATCTTTGGCATCAAGCATTAAGATGCAGATATCGCAGTTCTCGATAGCCTTTACGGTACGCATCACCGAATAAAACTCGATGTCGTCGTGCACTTTTCCTTTTTTACGCAGCCCGGCGGTATCGACCAAGTAAAAATCGTGGCCAAATGCTTGGTAGCGTGTGTGAATCGTATCGCGTGTGGTGCCTGCAATGGGCGTTACAATGTTGCGCTCCTTGCCGAGTAAGGCATTCACAAACGACGATTTCCCAACATTCGGTCGACCTACAACAGCTATTTTAGGAATGCCTTCGTCGTCGGCTTGTTCAACTTCATCGGGGATGAGTTTCGTAAGGTCATCGAGCAATTCGCCGGTGCCAGACCCATTAATTGATGAGATGCAATACAGCTCACCAAGGCCTAATCCGTAAAACACGGCTGCTTCGTGAATGCGTTCGTTGTTATCGACCTTGTTTACAACCAGGAATACCGGTTTACGCGCCCTGCGTGCCAGATCGGCAACCGCTTCATCGAGGTCGGTAATTCCCATGGTAACATCCACCACGAAGAGCAGAATATCGGCCTCTTCCATGGCAATGGTAACCTGGTTGCGGATTTCATCCTCAAATACATCATCCGACCCAAACGAAAATCCGCCGGTGTCGATGAGTGTAAATTCCTTCCCGCACCACTCGCCTTTACCATAGTGGCGATCGCGCGTTACGCCGGCTACCTCATCTACAATGGCATCCCGCGTTTCGGTGATGCGGTTAAATAAGGTGGATTTGCCAACATTCGGCCGGCCAATTATTGCTACGATACGTCCCATGATTAGTGCAAATATCCGAACCTTTTCAGTTGCTTTTCATTATCGCGCCAATCTTTACTCACTTTTACCTGCAATTCGAGGTAAACCTTCTTGCCCAGAAAGCGTTCCATGTCGATTCGGGCTTCGGTCGAAACTTTTTTTATGGTAGAGCCCATGTGACCTATAATGATTCCTTTTTGTGATTCACGCATCACGTAAATCGTTGCGCGAATTTTATTGATCTGGCTTTCTTCTTTGAAATCTTCGACCACAACCTCAGTGGCATATGGAATCTCCTTTTGGTAATTCAACAGGATTTTCTCGCGGATAATTTCGGTTACAAAGAAGCGCTCGTTACGATCGGTAAGCGCATCAAGGTCGAAGTAAGGCCGGCTTTCGGGTAGAAAATAAAGGATTTGCTTAATCAACTGCTCGAGGTTAAACTTCTGTTCGGCGCTTACGGGAACGATAATCGCCCTCGGAACAAGTGTTTTCCATGCTTCAACTTTTTGCTCGAGTTCCTGCTGATTCGATTGCTCAATTTTATTGAGTGCTAAAACGAACGGAGTCTCCGATTGCAGAACTTTTTCGGGAACATCTTCGAGCCTGGGCAGATCTTTTATTTCACTTACGTAGAGAAATACATCGGCATCTTCGAACGAGCCTTCGATAAAGGCATTCATGGATTCCTGCAGCTTATACGCCGGATTTTTAATGATGCCCGGCGTGTCTGAAAAAACGATTTGCGCTTCTTCGGGAATGTTGAGAATACCAACGATGCGATGCCGTGTGGTTTGCGCCTTGGGGGTGGTAATGGATAAACGCTCACCAATCAAAGCGTTCATCAAGGTCGATTTTCCGGCGTTTGGTTTACCGATAATGTTTACAAAGCCAGATTTGAATGCCATGATATTTGAATGTTGCAATTTGCAAAATTGTGAAGCGTAATTTATGCCGAATCAAATAATAATTTCTCGTTCGGCATAGGCCTCGTGAATTCTTTATTAATCGCTTGTATAAAACAAAAAAGACTGCCTCATTCTGAAAATGCGACAGCCTTTTTGTACCCGGGACGGGAATCGAACCCGTACAGCCGCAATGGCCACAGGATTTTAAGTCCTGCGTGTCTACCAGTTCCACCACCCGGGCGGCCGCTGCAAAAGTAAAAAAAGCCATTGAGCAGCGATAACTTCGCAGCAATTAAATTGATATTTTTACTGAAATTGAAATTAAAATCCAATATTTCAGCAACTTAGCTCTTCTTTATTTCTTCTTCCGGTTTTCGCCGGGCAGCTTGGCTTTTTTGCGTTCGGGATCTTCGTGGAAGAAATAGCGAAAATCTACAGTAAGATATGCACCGCGCAAATCGGCAAATGCATTGTGAACAACTTGATTGTTAATGATATAATCTATCGCTGATTTGTAAATGGGCGAAAACGGACGGTTGAGCGAACAACCAACATAGAAGTAACCCGATTTCTTGCTACGGTACTCTGCACCCACATTGGCAATAAGGCTTGGATTAAAGGCCGATGGACGACCAGCGTAAACAAACAGAAACTCATTGGCTTTTTGCACATCCGAGGGAAACATGTTGATGCACAATCCGCCCGAAACATTCATATACCAACGTTCCGAAAGGCGCACGAAGAACAATCCTGAAACCGGTATTTCGTAACCAATTACCGTGAACTGTAAGTTACTTGTTGTATCGGCGAGCTGCGATCGTACGCCGAAATTCCTTCTACAATAATTGATGCCAAATTCGAGCGAAACGTTTTTCTGGAACCCTTTGCGGACAATCATCCCTGCCGAAAATCCTGTGTTTTGACGAATCGTATAGTTAAATCCCGCATCGTTGATTTCAACTGGACCGGTTCCGAATAACGATGCTCCAAAAATTGGTTTCAGCTGAATTCCAACCGTTGTAACCTTATTTTGCGCATATGCTGCGGCATGAAAGAAAGCAATGCAGAATAAAACGATGTGTTTCAACATAGCGAATCCAACGTTTGAATAATTTTCGATGTAGCTCCTTTGCCTGATTCAACAAAGTTAGCCGCCGAAAGACCTGCAGAAGAAATCCGTTTTTGATCAACAATTATTTCATTCAATTCGTTTTTCGACCGAATCGAAAATCCGCCCCCGGCTTTAATGAGCGCCTCAGCTTCCGGAAACTTCGCATGTTCGGGACCAAAAAACACCGGCACACCGAATGCAGCCGGTTCGAGAATATTGTGCAATCCGCTGCCAAATGCCCCACCAACCCAAGTCCAGTTTGCGTAGGCATAAATGCGCATGAGCATTCCGATGTTGTCAATAATCAATACATCAGACTTCAAATCATGATTTAGGAGCAGTTTCGAATAACGAATGCTTTTTCTTCCCGCCTTTGATTCGATACGTTTCAAGCCTGCTTCATCAATTTCGTGGGGCGCAATAATCAAGGCTTGTTCGTAATCCCATGGAAGCAACACGTTTTCATCGGGCTCCCATAAACTACCAGCCACAACGCATTTTCTGCCTGCTAACCAGGTTTCAATGACCTCTAATTTTTCTGCATGCGCAGCATTCTGTGAAACTCTGTCGAAACGTGGATCACCGCTCACTTCTGTTGAGGTAATTCCGATAGAATTCAACAGTTTTGCCGATTCTTCATCCTGCACATGCAGGCAGTCGAATTGCCTGAGTTGCTTTCCAAACCATGAACCGTATGGTTTGAAAAACAAATGGTT
>CANMGM010000132.1 GCA_947497195.1 Bacteroidota bacterium | reverse complement strand
TATTTTATTCAGCCAACAAGTCAGAAACCCATTCGCTTTTTAAAAAACTAAGCGTTGCGTTATTTGATTAGGAGGAAGTATCCCTTAATTGTGCCGAGATTTTTTTCGGAGCCATTGAGCGGCTTAAACTCATAGGAGTAATGGTAAAATCCTTCGGGTGCGATGTTGCCATTTACTTTGCCATCCCATACCTTACCCGGTTCGGTGGTTGAGAAAATGACCTGGCCTCTGCGGTTGTACACATTAAATGTTCCGTCAACTTTATCGAGTTCATCAGACATTGGGCCGAATTTTTCATTCAAGCCATCCCCATCCGGGCTAAAGGCCTTTGGGAAGTATATTTTAATTTCGGGAATCACATCAATATCGAGTACCCGTTCGATTTTACAACCGATGCGGTTCACATAACTTAAGATGATTTCATAGCTTCCGTATTCTTCATAATAATGTCGGGCATCGGGGAAATTGCACGCCGCAAGCGTCGAATCGCCATCGCCCCAATAAACGATGCAGGAATCCAATTGGGCATCATCCGGAAATTGCAGGCGAATTTCTGTAAAGCGGTCTTCCTGCACGATTATTTCACTATTGATAGCATTGTATGGATAAACGGGAACCGACTTTGAAATAGAATCGCTGCAAAATGCGTCGACGATTAAAAGTTTTAAATGTGTAAAGCCCGTATCGTTTGCTAAAAACTCGGGCACAACGTCGTTGCTTTTCTCGTATCCATTTAAAAACCAGCGGTACGCAATAAACGAAACCCCATCGGGAAACTCACTTTGGTTAACGATAAAAATTGGCTCCAGCGGACAAAGTGTGTCTTGTGTGTTGAATAATGCAACCGGAGCAGGAATCGATGTGATGTTTTGAATTAGAAAGGTGTCGCATCCGGTAATATTATCGGTGATGTCGACCCGCACAAAATCGGGGAAAGGTGGCGCCAGAAAGGCTCGCTGGGTTGAGTCGCCATTGCTCCATGTGTAAGTGAAATCATTGCTTCCACCGATTATTAACGCATACAATTCGCGGTTTTTATTCTCGCAGTCTAAGGTGTCTCCGATAATGGTAACATCTCCACCTATGTTTGTGGGAACATTGATGGTGATAACAATCACATCGACACATTGCTCATCCAGATCAAAAACAGCGCAGGAATAAACAGTGTCTACAGGGTCTGTTACTGTGAGGATAGAGTCGACGGTCGTATTGTCGCTCCATAAATATTGAAAATTACCCGAGCCACCGGTAACGATTACACTGGCATTCATTATCTCGAGACAATCTTCATAAACAACCGGACCTTGTTCGAGTGTAAATGAACAGGGATTCTGCGCCTCTAAATCTAGGAATTGAAGTATTAACAGACACGTTATCAGAAATACACGCAGCAATATTTTCATGCAAGTCTTTTCGCTTTTTATAACGCGTTGTACTATAGTTTCTTATTTACAGTTCTCAAAAGTAATAAGATTTCTTTAATTATTTTCCTTTTGCAAGGGTAAAGCCGAATGTTGTGCCAATTCCAACCGTACTGCGTACGTTAATGGTTTGGTTATGCGCTTCGATGATGTGTTTTACAATCGAAAGACCAAGTCCTGTGCCGCCTATCTCTCGCGAGCGACTGCGATCAACGCGATAAAATCTTTCGAACAAACGCGGAATATGTTCTTGGGCGATACCAATCCCATTGTCTGAAACCTCAATCAGAATATACTCATCCATATCGTAAAACGAGATTTTGGTCTCGCCATGCGATTTACTGTATTTAATCGAATTGATGACGAGGTTGGACAGCACTTTCTGAATTGCTTCACGGTCGGCCTTTACATACACTGGCTTGTCGTAGTCGTCTTTGAATACCAGTTTAACGCCGTTGAGTTCTGCCGAGTATTGCATGCCGGTCATGATGTCGCGGGCAAGTTCTACGATATCGAACTTCTCTTTGTGTAAAATAAGTTGGCCACTTTCGAAGCGCGTAATTATCTCCAGATCTTCAACAATGTTTACCATCCGTTCAACACTTTTTTCGGCACGCTCCAAATAGGTACGGTTAATTTTATCGTCTTCGAGGCCGCCTTCGAGCAGGGTCATGATGTAACCCTGAATATTGAAAATGGGCGTCTTCAATTCATGACTTACATTGCCTAAGAACTCGCGCCGGTAATTTTCGAGGTTTTTCAGGTATTCGATTTCCTCCTTCTGATCTTTTGCCCAGGCCTCAACATCTTTGTTTACTTCCGAGATAATGTCGGCCGATAAATCGACACTGGGCGGCAATTGGCCTTTCTTTAATTTAAGCTGATGGATGTTCTTGTAAATGAGTTTAATCTTCCGGTAAATGAAGCGTTCAACCGAATATTGAAACAGGAAGAATGCGAGTAAAAACGTAAGGCCTACAACAATTACCGGAACCCAAAATGTGTGGATTTTATGCAGTGTATATTCGAGAACACCGACAAAAAACCCCACAAAAAGAGCAAACCACACCGAAAGGAACAATGCCAGACTTCGGGGCGAGGAGGTATTTACTCTGCTAAAAAAACTCGATTTAGAACTCAAATTTATATCCTACTCCTTTAATTGTGCGAATATAGTTATCTCCGAGTTTTTCGCGCAATTTTCGGATATGCACATCAATGGTTCTGTCGCCCACCACAACATCATCGCCCCACACACTTTTTAAAATATCTTCGCGGGTAAACACTTTTCCGGGTTTTGATGCGAGCAATGCGATAAGTTCAAATTCCTTTTTGGGCAGATTGATTTGCTCGTTTTCTTTTAATATAAGATAACGCTCACGATCAATTGTGAATCCGTTGATTTGCAATAAATCTTCCGATCCGCTCGTTTTCCCCGAACGTCTCAACAGTGCCTTCACCCGGCTAATTAAAACGCGCGGCTTGATGGGTTTATTGATGTAATCATCGGCGCCGGCATCAAAGCCAGCAATCTGGCTGTAATCTTCGTTGCGCGCGGTGAGGAATGCAATAAGCACGTCTTTAAGTTCGGCCGTTTCGCGAATCACCCTGCAGGTTTCAATGCCGTCTAAATCGGGCATCATTACATCAAGAATAATTAATTCGGGCTTCTCTTTAACCGCTATTTTAATTGCATCGCGACCATTGTTCGAGGTAAAAACTTCGAATCCCTCTTTGTTCAGGTTGTAACTGATAAATTCGAGGATATCGGGTTCGTCGTCTACCAGTAAAATTTTTGTTTTTTCTGAACTCATGACAAATCTACGTCCGATATTTTGATTGCAAAACTAAAAATTCGAAGCCGTTTCAACGTTAATCTAAGGTTATCAAATTTACAAAAATGGCGTTTAAATAACCTTCCCTTTCCATTTTCCGGAACGCATATAGGCAATAGAAACGAGGCTCAGAATAAAAAAGTAGAATGGCTCGGTTAGCCAGATGATTTCGACACTGCTTTGCAAAACAATCCCAAGGAACCATGCCAGCAGGCAATAAATCAGAATCGTGATGGTTTCAATCCACAAAGCCGTTCGGGTATTTCCGCTTCCACTAACGCCGCTGAACCAGGTCATCGCTACCGAAAAACAAAACAAGGCGACAGAAATTACGTGCAGGGTTGGAATGCAATCATTGAGTAATGATTCGTTGGCGCTGCCGAGCGATAAACCGATAACCCATTCAGGAAAAATGCTATTCAGTAAAATAAAGGGCAGCGAGGCTAGCATCGACATGATGGTGATTCGTTTAAGCAGCGGCATCACTGCATTTGTTCGACCTTCGCCAATGGCAAAAGAAACCAGTGTATTGGTCGCCGAACTGAAGCCCCAGAAAGGAACCATCTGAAACATATACACCATGCGAATAACCACGGAGATTGCCAATGCCCTCGCTCCGTTCTGCTCGATGATGATGAAAAACAAAAACCATCCGGCATGCGAAATGAAATATTGAAACATTACCGGCGACGACACCCCGAAAACTTGTTTCATTGTCGGTTTTATAATGCGCCATTGTTTAAGAACCCCAAATTCGCGACGCAATTGCAATTTTTTTGTAAAGACTATAAAGACTAATGTTGCAGCTATTTCGGCAAGCGAAGATGCAAGGGCCGCACCTGCGATGCCCATCTCCGGAAAACCCCAATGCCCGAAAATGAGCGCATCGTTGAGCCATACATTCGATAAGGCAGTGGCGAATAAACTTAGCGTAATCGCGGTTGGACTAGAAATCCCGATAAACAATGCGCGAAACCCCAGATTGATCATCGCAAACACAATTCCCCAGGCGCGCTGATCGAGGTAAATGAGCGCGTTTTTATAAACTGCTTCATTGGAAATCAAACTTTTCAGAACCATTGGTCCTGTTGTTACCATGAATACCCACAAAACCAATGAAAACAGAAACAAAAAAATCAAGCTGTTGTCGAATATCGAGCCTACAGTTTGGTAGTTTTTCTCTCCATGGCGGCGGGCAATGAGGATCTGAACACCGGTCGAAAATCCTAAACCAAGAACATAAATGGTGGAATAAAACAAGCCGGCAAGTCCTACGGCATCGAGCAAAACTTCGTCGACACGTGCCATGAAAAAAACATCGGTTGCCAGAATAACATTTTGCGCTATTCCTCCTAAAATAATAGGTAACGCAAGTGTTAAAATGGTTTTAACCGGTGTATGGGATTCTGCTCTCATACCCTGGAATTAATCGACCTGTAAAACAAGTCCTTTGAGGTACTCGCCTTCGGGATGAAAAAGGCTCACCGGATGATCGGCCGGCTGACTCAATTGATGCAGCAAACGCACCGAGCGACCCGATTCGATAGCCGCTGCCGTAATGGTGTTGCGAAACAACTGCTTGTCGACAACCTGGCTGCAGCTAAACGTAAACAGTAAGCCGCCCGAATTGATTTGGTTTAGCGCACTAATGTTGAGGCGTTTGTAAGCCTGAACTGCGCGATGCCGTGCATCCATATGTTTTGCAAACGCAGGCGGATCGAGAACGATAATGTCGTATTGATTGGGATTGCTGCGAATCCATTCGGGCACATCTTCGACCAGCGATTGATGCGTATCGACACCAAAGCCATTCAAAGCAACGTTGTGTTCGGTTAATTCGATGGCTTTGCGCGAACTGTCGACCGAATCGACATGCACTGCGCCACCTGCTAAAGCTGCTACACTAAATCCGCCGGTGTAACAAAAGGTGTTGAGGACTTTCTTTCCCATTGCATACTGCTGAAGCAATGCTCGGTTATCGCGTTGATCGATGAAGAAGCCGGTTTTTTGTCCGGTAGCAAAATCTACTTTGAATTTGAGATTATTTTCCAAGCAGGTTTCATCGCCGCTACCCGAACCAGAGAGCCATCCGTTTCCTTCCTTGTTTCCAAGCGACTCGGCCGACTTATCGTAAACTGCAGTAATGAAATCGCTTGCGCAAGTCATCAGCGCATCGGCAATGAGTTCCCGTTCGGCGAACATCCCTATTGAATGGCATTGTACAACCGCAACCGAACCATACACATCGATTATGAGTCCGGGGAGGCCATCGCCTTCGCCATGCACCAGACGAAACGTATTGGTATGTTTTCCAGGAAATCCAAGTGCTTTGCGATTTTTCACGCAGCGCAACAAGGCTTTTTCCCAGAAACCGGCATCCGGCAAAGCATTGCCAAACTCGAGTAAACGCACTGTGATTGAGCCTTTCTGGTAATGTCCCCAGCCAAGGGCCTGGCCTTCGCCCGAAAAGACTTGAACTCGTCCACCTTCTTTCGCGGAATCTTCTATTCGGTGTATTGCACCCGAAAACACCCAAGGATGAAAACGAAGCAATGAACGCTCTTTGCCGAACTTTAAACTAACTTTTGGAAGTGGTTGCACGCGGCAAAGATAGACCTGTTTCTGATTTATTGTGGCAGCAAATCCTGATTGCGGAATTTCAATAGTGCGATGGCTTGTTCTTTTTGAACAGTTGGAAAATCCAATAAAAACTCATCGATGGGAATTCCTTTCTCCAAATGGTCGAAAAGTGACTGAATCGGAACTCGCGTACCTTTAAAAACAGGTGTGCCAGACACAATATCCTTGTCGATGGTTATCAAATCGCTTATTCGTAACATGGTTTTAAATTACAAATTTTGAATTAAGAATTCCAAAAACAAATGTTTAACCCAGATTAACCATTAGAATTGAAATGTATTAATGCTTAGAGCGTTAGGCCTGCGGGATGGATCTGGGTTAATCCCGACGAATCATAGATTCATTCGACATTGCGTCAAATTGTGAGATTCTATTGCGCAATTTGGGTTTAAACGATAGTTAGTTGAACCTGCAAAAGTCATTTTGAAATTACTTCTCCAATAATCACTAAGCTTTACAATATTACTTTAGTCGTAAACTAATTGATCCATTGCCTTCGGCGACCTACTTTCTTTTCTTGAAAAAAGAAAGTAGGCAAAGATAT
>CANMGM010000131.1 GCA_947497195.1 Bacteroidota bacterium | reverse complement strand
GCTACGATTGAAATCCTGGGCTACGATTGAAATCCTGGGCTACGATTGAAATCCTGGGCTACGATTGAAATCCTGAGCTAAGATTGAAATCCTGGGCTAAGATTGAAATCCTGGGCTAAGATTGAAATCCTGGGCTAAGATTGAAATCCTGGGCTACGATTGAAATCCTGGGCTACGATTGAAATCCTGGGCTACGATTGAAATCCTGGGCTACGATTGAAATCCCGGGCTACGATTGAAATCCTGGGCTACGATTGAAATCCCGGGCTAAGATTGAAATCCTGGGCTAAGATTGAAATCCTGGGCTACGATTGAAATCCTGGGCTAAGATTGAAATCCTGGGCTAAGATTGAAATCCTGGGCTACGCGTCGCCTTCGGCTGCAGCTGGATTTGCCGCAGGTTGTTTGCGAATTGTCTTGATGTATTGATCGATCATAAACAAGCCTTTGCCATCATCGCCTACAAGTTCAATTTTATCGATAATCGATTTCATGAGCACCTCTTCTTCGTATTGCTCTGAAACGTACCATTGGATGAAATTAAGCGTCGAAAAATCCTTTTGCCTCGAGCATAAATCAACCATCTCGTTTACCGATTCGGTAACTTTCGTTTCACTCTTGTACACCAATCGAAAAACATCGGCAAGATTGCCAATCTTGAGATTTTGCTTCTTTATTTCAGGTGCGACCGCAAATCCTCCTGAATTATTGATGTAATGAAATAGCCGGAGCATGTGCATCCGCTCTTCATCTGATTGTTGGTAGAGGAATGCCGCAGAACCTTCAAAGCCTTTCGTGTCGCACCAAGAGGCTAACGACAAATATAAAAACGAAGCTGAGCCTTCAATTGAGATTTGTTCATTCAAGGCCTTTTCAATATCTTTCTTCAACATATCGGTGAAAATTTTTTAACTTAACATTGCCCTGCGCAAAAGGTTGCGTTTAAGAGCATCTTCTATTTCTTCGGCTCGGGGAAGAAGTATTTCGGATTCTACCTTGCCGTGCGTGAGCAAATCTATTTCAAACAGGCGAAGTTCATAAAATAAAGTTGAAACCTGTATTTTATGATGGTGTGTTTCGGTGTAATTATTTAACCGTCGCCTAATCTCGCCTAAATCGTGTTCTACATCATGATGTTCGCTTTTGAAATTCGAAATGGCATTTTTTTCCAATAGATTATACAAATCAACCGTTTTGGAGGGCAAACTTTCTTTAGCGCGGATAAGACGCAACACATACGGAAACAATTCACGCTCCTCAATACAAATATGTGCGAGCATATCGTGCTTATAATCCTCAAAGTAATCCTTAAGCTGATACAACTGCAAATCGAAACGACCATAGTGATCGATGAGCATAGAGATAAATTGCTCCATGCGCGGAAGCCTCGAATTGATATAGTAAACGTGAGTTTTAATTAAATACTCGATGATGGACTGCAGCGGCATTTTACGCAGCTCATCGGCCGGAAAATAGTTGCTATCGGCGAATGCTTTCAGAATTTCAAGTAAAAGCGGCAAATTCACATCGAATTCTTCCGAAGCCTTTTCCAATGATAATGTCCACCGCGCATACGGAATACCGAACCTGTCTACAACAGACGCCAATAGCGGATTGTCTTGAACTAGCTCAAGTACAATTCGGTCTTTATTTATGGTTTCTACGGCCAACTTAGCAGGAAATTGTTGCTAATTTATAGATTAATCCCCGTAAAAGCAACAGGTTTTTTTCCTTGTTCAGTTCAGATTAAGCACAATTTCACGCATTCAGATACCGGCACACCGCCTCTGCACACCGCTGCCCGTCCATGGCCGCCGACACTATACCGCCTGCATAGCCTGCACCTTCGCCCGATGGAAACAAGCCGCTTACCTGCATATGCATCAGGCTTTCGGGATCGCGCGGAATGCGCACCGGCGTTGATGTGCGCGATTCGGTTGCATGCAATACCGCTTCGTTTGTGAAATAGCCCTGCATCTTTTTACCAAATTCGCGGAACGCCTCCGAAAGCCGCTGTGATACAGCAAAGGGCAATACTTCGTGCAGGTTGGCGCTCACAATACCGGGCTGATACGAACTTTCGGGTAAGCTGCCTGAGACAACACGGTTGCAAAAATCGGCCATGCGCTGCGCCGGCGCCGACTGCCGTTTGCCTCCCGCTTCCCAAGCGCGCCGCTCAACCATGTGCTGAAACTCCATGCCAGCAAGCGGACCGAATTCGGCAAAGTCCTTTAAATCTTCGGGTTTGATTTCGACCACGATGCCCGAATTGGCAAAAGGGTTATTGCGCTTCGAAGGCGACCAGCCGTTTGTAACCACTTCGCCCGGAGCCGTTGCACAGGGCGCAATGATGCCGCCCGGGCACATACAAAACGAATACACCCCGCGCTGATTTACCTGTTGCACCAAGGAATACGAAGCAGGTGGCAGATAATCGCCACGTGTATCGCAGTGGTACTGGATGCTGTCGATGAGCGCCTGCGGATGTTCGGCACGTACTCCAAGGGCAAATGGTTTGAATTCGAGCAACACGTTCTTACGGTGCAAGAGGCGGTAAATGTCTCTGGCCGAATGTCCGGTTGCGAGGATTACCGCTTTAACGGCTATTCGATTGCCATTGGATGTTGTTATTGAACTAATTTTATCCGAGTTAATTTCGATATCGTCGATGCGTGTTTCGAAATGCACTTCGCCCCCGCAACGCAGAATGGTTTCGCGCATGGCAACTATGATCCCCGGTAATTTATTGGTGCCGATGTGCGGATGGGTATCGATGAGGATTTCTTCGACAGCACCATGAGCGAAGAACGTTTGCAGTACACCGGCAATATCGCCGCGTTTGTTAGAGCGCGTGTACAATTTGCCATCCGAATAGGTGCCTGCTCCGCCTTCGCCAAAACAGTAGTTACTTTCGGGATTTACGTTATGATCGCGGTTTATGGCTGCCAAATCGCGTCGACGAGCACGCACATCTTTTCCGCGTTCGAGAATTATAGGTTTTAAGCCCAGTTCGATGAGCTTCAATGCCGCAAATAATCCCGCCGGACCGGCACCGATAACATGTACTTCTGTTGCCGAAGCCACATTTCGGTAGTTAGGGAAATGTTGTTGCGATTCCTTACTTTCTTCACCGAGACGAATGCTGAGGTTCACCTTCACGGTTTTGCCTCGTGCATCGATGCTGCGTCGGAGTAATTTGAATGCGATGGGCTTTCCCTTTCCATGTTCGCGCTGCATCAAGCGCTCGAGTGCATCAGGGTCGAATGCAATTTCAGGGGCAAGCCTGAGTTGAATTTCCTGTGGCATTTATTCGAACAAGAAGGAAATATAAATAGCGCGGGAACTCACCCTGTCGAGGCCTACGGTATAAATCGTATTTTCCTGAACGGTAAGGTCGCGCAGTCCGAACGAAAACTTCAGTTCGGGCGAAAACTTGAAATACTGCGAATAAAAATCAAACCCAACGCCCAATTCGTAGTGCAAATCGTTGCGCTTGAGTTTAAGAATCTTCTCTCCTTTCGAATCAACCTTATCTTGCGATGCAAGGTCAATCGTCGGCTTGATGCCACCAATAAGATAGGTTCTGAAATTGACATACCGCGCCGACTTGAACTTCATCATCAATGGAAACTCCATCAGCG
Source organism: Bacteroidota bacterium (assembly GCA_947497195.1). Taxonomy (GTDB): domain Bacteria; phylum Bacteroidota; class Bacteroidia; order M30B66; family M30B66; genus CAMCXT01. Next base: position 2,810 of record CANMGM010000131.1, on the reverse strand, counting down.
TAGATTCTACCAATTTGCGCTTTTCGACAATCGAATCGAGCGCATTGTCTTTAACGCGATAAACCATGGTACGCTCTCCAAACGATAGCGTTGGAAGAAAGCGCAAGTCAAAATTATCGCCCAAATGCAGGTTCGAAACAATACCAAGCGAAAATCCCAATGCAGGCTCAGAGGTAATGCTGTACAACGAATCGAGATCGTAGAAATTGGGTGTTGGTTTTACTGTAAAATTAAAGTTATTCACACCAAGCAGAAAGCCAAAATGTATTACCTGCAAATCGTAATTGTAAAGATTCGCAATTTGTTTTTTCTGGGAATACACATTCGAGCAAATCCCCGAAAATAGGATGATAAAGCAGACAATTCTAACGTACGACTTCGGCATTGGCATGATTAGCATTCAAAACGTATGTTCCGATTCATTATTTCGATACGGTGTACAAACTTACGATTCCAAATGTTAAACGTTCGGCTTTTCCGTGAGAATATCCTACCTCTTTTGCAATTTTCATAAAATCATCACCCTCGGGAAAGGCATTCACTGAGTCGTAAAGATACGTGTAAGCTGCATTATCTTTTGAAACCAGCTTGCCCCACCAAGGACAAAAATACCGGAAATAAAAATCGTAGACCTGTTTTACTGGGAAGATCCGCGGACGCGAAAATTCCAAAATCACAACCTTTCCTCCAGGCTTTACAACGCGACGCATCTCGGCAAGTCCTTGTTTCAGGTTTTCGAAATTGCGCACTCCAAAGGCAACGGTAACGGCATCGAAACTATTATCCGGGTAAGGAAGCTGTTCCGAATCGCCCTTCACTAGCTGTATGAGTCCCGATAGATTTCGTTTTCCGACTTTCGCTCGCCCAACCTCCAGCATTTTTTCCGACAAATCGAGGCCAACAATTTTTTGCGGACCCAGTTTGCGCAAGGAAATGGCCACATCGGCCGTACCGGTTGCAATGTCGAGAATTGATTCGGGCTTGTCTTGTTTAAGTTTCGCCACCATCTTCTTCCGCCAGTACACATCGATGCCTAACGACAGCGAGCGGTTCAGGAAATCGTAACGACCCGAAATGGAGTCGAACATACGCTCGACTTGTTCTTTTTTTCCGGCCGAATCGGAATACGGTTTTACTTCCATCTGTTGCACAACCAAAATTCCCGCTTTTTGTTTAGGTATGTGCTGCAAGGCGTACTATTTCGTCACGAAGTTGCTCACGTTTTATCGGCACAACGCCTACCTGTTCGCAGGCCAGTCCGCCAGCAATGTTCGACCATTCTGCGGTTTGTTCCATTGGTAATCCGGCAGCCATGCATAACGTAGCAACGCCAATTACCGTATCGCCGGCACCACTCACGTCTACAATCTGGCGGAGATGTGCTTCGTGCCTGCCCGAAATTCCGTTCGAGGAATAAAACACCCCGTTCTCTGATAAAGTTAGCAAGGTGTTTTCGTGATTAAGCAACATGCGTAATTCTCGGTCGGCTTGCTCCAGCGATGTGCTGTTATTTCCCGAAACTGCGATATTCAATCCTTCCTTGATCTCCTTCAAATTTGGTTTGAAGAGTGTAACATTTCGGTAATGTCTGAAATTTCGTTTTTTCGGATCCACAGCTGTTTTGATGCCGGCCGCATTGCACATGCGAATCGCTTCAACAATGATACGTTCCGACAGAAATCCTTTATCGTAATCTTCGAAAATTACGGCATCGAAGCGATGCTTTTCGAGCTTTTCGCGAAATGCTGCGATGATTTGCAATTCAACATCACCATTAGGCAATTCGGTAACTTCTTCATCGAGCCGCAACAAATGATGAGCGTTTCCGATGATGCGCGTCTTAACGGTAGTTTTGCTGCGTGTACGCATCAGGCCCTCGCAGTTCATCGCTTCGCGCTGCAATAAATCTTTCAGAATTATTCCGTGTGAATCGTTTCCGATTCCGGCCAAAATATGCACCTGCGACCCAAGTGCTTTGAGGTTGAGCGCCACATTGGCGGCGCCACCCAATCGATCTTCGCGGCGTTCGACCAACACTACCGGAACAGGCGCTTCGGGCGAAATGCGATCAACCTTTCCCCAGATGTAACTGTCGAGCATAATATCGCCAACTACCAGCACGTTCATTCGGCTGAATTGCGCAAATATGCTGTCGATATTGGCAATCTGGTTCATTGCAATGCTTCCAGTCCGGCTTTTAAGCGTTTTACCGATTCAATAATCTGATCTTCGGATGTGGCATACGACAAGCGAATTGATTTCGCACAGCCAAATGCCTCACCGCTAACCGTTGCCAACAAATGTTCGTTGAGCAGATACATGGTTAAATCGTGTGCGGTATTTACTTCGAAATTTCCCGAACGTTTGCCTAAAAATGCTTCAATATTGGGGAAGAAATAAAATGCTCCTTTCGGTAGATTTACCTCGAGTCCTTTGATTTCTTTAAGTAAGCCATACATCAGATCGCGGCGCTTGTGGAATCCTTCCACCATCGGATGAATTACCGAAGGATCTGCCTGCAAGGCATCAATTGCCACGCGCTGTGCAATAGAATTTGTGCCGGATGTAATCTGGCCCTGAAACTTATCGCAGGCATCGGCAATCCATTTCGGTGCGCCGAGGTAACCCAAACGCCAGCCGGTCATAGCAAAGCATTTCGATAAACCGTTTACGGTTATGGTTTGATTGTATACTTCATCGAACGAGGCGATTGAACAATGCTGTTCGCCGAAATTGATGTGCTCGTAAATCTCGTCCGAAATGATAATCAACTCGGGATAGGCACTCAGGAATGTTGCCAGCGCTTTAAG
>CANMGM010000130.1 GCA_947497195.1 Bacteroidota bacterium | reverse complement strand
GGGGAAAGCCCGCAATGAGGCGAAACGAAGTGGTGCCGAATGAGGACTTGAACCGAAAAGCCTGCTCGGGCGCCCCCAAAAATAAAAACAACATTCCGTCAACTAAATTCTGGCAAGGTCAAATCGTACATAGTATATCGCACTACCGAATTACACTCAACAGAAAAGTCTGCAATGCTTTCCCTTGCTCAACCGATACGATATACTGCCCATTTTCAAGATTGGCTATATCTAAAATAGCGTTATTGCTTTGCTGCACTGATTTTAACAACCTGCCCTGGGTGTCGTAAATCGAAACGGTATAATTACCCGAAAGTCCAGAAATTGTTAAGTAGTCGGACGCCGGATTGGGAAATACCACAATGCCTTGTTTTGCATTTTGCGTTTGAAGGGGCAAGCCCTGATTGATGTAAAAATCTTGTGCCAATGCCGCTTGCTCCGAAAAATGCTGCTGGTTATCGCCTGCTACCAATGCGAAAGCTATTCTTTGTTTGGCGCCCGGTTCGAGTGTAAAGAGCGCGCCTGCCGCAACCACAATAACATCTGTGCCTGCATCTCCTGCACCGGTATTTAATCGGTTGTTGCGCAAGGCGAAGTCTTTCTCATCGGTCGAAAAGCCATCGTAGAAATTGATTCCTCCTGCACCACCCGGAACATTATCGCCTGCATAGAACGTACTTTGTGTTGTGTTCAAGACCGCAATGCCACAATACAAACTGTCTACAGGCAACGTTTTAACCCAGGCAGCATGATTGGTCGCATCGTGACCAAATCCGTTCATCCCAGCATTTATCAAATCCCAATCGGCAAATAGGCCGGCCGTGAGGTTGCTCAATACTTCGTTTCCTAAATTCTCAAATTCGTATTCCAGCACAACAAAATTCCGGTTCGGATTTGCACTGTCGGCCATGGCACGCTGCCTAACACGCACCGGTAAATTGCCTAGTGCTGAGGTAAAGCTTCCGCCATATTGCCGCACACTGCCTTCGAATGGTGGAATAGGCTGAATGCGGTTTTCGGTTATGAATTCCTGATCGGTTGCTCCCTGTCCGCGCACAACATCGGCAACGGTGGCCGCATCGCGACTTAGCATCAAGCCACATTCGTACAACAAATCAACGTTGTTGCGGTATTGAAATCCCAATCCGGCAATATAGCCATTGCCCGAAATGCCCGACAATCCGTATGAACCCACCGATGTGCGGATGTTGTTCCAATCTAAATTCACAAAATCGGCATGCAGGTTCACTGCCAGAAATTGGTTCCGCACCTTGCCGTCGGAGGTAAATTCGAGTCGGATCAGTGCCTGTTGATTAACCGGACAATCGGCTGCTACTACAAATTTTAAGGGGATATTCTGAATCGAAAAATTCGCGAGTGTGCCCATGGCTCCCAGCGGCATTTCGGCCTGAAGACTTTGCAGGTAGGCATCTTCGCAATAAATGCGCAGCACAACATCGGCAGCAGGGAAGAGGTAATTTGTAATGAGTCCTGAAATTGAAAGGGTATCCTCGGGCAAAAACTGGTTGGCAGCATTGTCGCTGATGGCGATGGTATGAAGTGTTGGAGCCGGAACACCGGTTTCGCTTAACGCACGGAACATGTTCAATCGTCCCGCTCCGAGTTGGTTTCCATAGGCTTCGTTGCCAGGAATCTGGTCGATGGTGTCTGCCGTAATTTTCAGTTTTTCGGCAATCTGGCGCGAATTCAGTTCGGGGAAGGCACTCCACAAAACGCCAGCAGCACCTGCAACTATAGGCGATGCCATTGATGTGCCTCCGCTCACGAGATATCCGTTGTTGGCCCAGGTCGAAAGTACATATTCGCCCGGCGCAAAGAGGTCGTGGCTGTAGCCGTAATTCGAAAAATCGGCTTTGGCATCGGTGGCGGTTGTAGCACCAACAGAGAATGCATTTTCGTAGGCAGCAGGGTAGAAGGGGAGGCTGTTGTTGTTGTTTCCTGATCCGCACACTACAAGGCAATTGAGATTTACGTTTACATAGCGCAAAATTTCGGCGTTCAGCTCGCTGTATTGTGATCCGCCCCAAGAACAATTTACGATTTTACAACCATGTTCGGCAGCATACACCAAGCCTTCGTAAGCGCCCGAAAGTGCGCCCGATGAATTCGCAATCTTCACATGAATGAAACGGCAGTCGAAACCTGTTCCGGCAATTCCCACCTGGTTGTCGGCAACGGCCGATGAAAGTCCGGTAACATGCTGCCCGTGGAAGGTGCCGTCGGATGTAGGATCGTTGTCGTTATTGCCGGTATCCCAGCCGATGAAGTTATCGGTATAGCCATCGTTGTCGTCGTCGATGCCGTTGATCGGATCGGCCCAATTGCGCGCAATGTTGCTGCTTAAATCGGGATGGTTCGGATCGATGCCGGTGTCGGTGATGCCCACGATGGTATTCGTATCGCCACGGCTGATGTCCCAAGCTGCAAAGGCCGAAATTTTTTGCAAAGCATATTGCACGCCGATGCTATCGTCGTTTGGCACATAGCAGAGTCGCGGCAGGAAATGTGGTTCAACAACCGAGGCAATTCCGGTTTTGCGCAGTGCTTCAACAAGTTCAAGCGGATCGGTATTGGAATTGAAGCGGATGCTGAAGTGCAAACTCAGGTCGGCGAGTCGTTCGCCTTGCTCATTTACTTCCTTCTCTGGCATTCGGGCAGCCGGAAATCGCTTTTCGGGCTGCGAAGCGTTATACCGTTCGAGCACTTGCTGCAGTGCCTGATGAGTAGAAAGACTGGCTGGTTGTAACGTTGATTTTAAGCGAAAATGCACTACACCACCCAGGTATTCATCGGTATACCGCTGATTACTGAAACGGGCTTGAGACATTAGTGTGTTAAGGCTCGCAAGAAATAATAAACTCGTTAGAAGGAGGTTTGAAATCGTTCTCATAGCAAATCGCAGTAATGCAAATTAAACAAAGGAACGATGCAAGGGTTGAAAAAAATATTTTAATTGAAGACTGAAAATCCGGCAAAAAATCTATTTTTGACAAAAAATCAGTCATGATTACGGCCAATTTGAAATTTTTGCGCAAGTCCTTGAAGAAATCGCAGGATGAGGTTGCGACCGAACTCGGTTTGAAGCGCACCACATTGAGTGGCTACGAGAATGGTTCGGCAGAGCCCAGTTTGGAGAATTTGTTGCGTTTGGCAGAATATTACCGGGTAACGATTGATCAAATGCTTCGTAAACCGCTGGCTGATTTTGGTCTTGATGCGATTGAGCGCACCGATTTTATCAACGGTAAGAATCTCCGGATTATCGCAACAACGGTCAATGCCGATAACATCGACAACATCGAACTTGTACCCGTTAAAGCGCGTGCAGGCTATACCAATGGTTTTGCCGATCCCGATTACATCCGTGTGTTGCCGGCGTTCAATATGCCCTTTCTTGCGACGGGCAAAAAATACCGCACCTTCCCGATTATCGGCGATTCGATGCCACCCGTGGCTGATGGCTCTTGGGTAACAGGCGAATACCTCGAAAACTGGAATTTTATCAAAAGCGGCAATCCGTATATCATTGTAACGCGCGATGAGGGCATCGTTTTCAAGACGGTTTTTAACCATATCGGCGATGATGGTACTTTGCTACTTTGCTCTACAAATCCTGCGTATGAACCTTATTCTATTTCGGTTGATACTGTTTGTGAGGTATGGAAATTTACGCATTTTATCTCTTCTGAATTGCCCGAGCCTAACCTAAGCAAATCGGAAATTAATGCTACAGTAATGAATCTGCAGCGCGAAGTGAGTATGTTGAAGAATACAATGAAGCGTAAATAAAAAAGCCCCGAATTATATCCGGGGCTTAATCGTTTTGTTTTACCGTTTTACTCTGCAACCATCAACAATTGCTGGCGCACTGTAGTTCCTGTTTGCAAACGTACGAGATAGGTTCCGGTAGAAAGCTCTTCGGTGTTTATGCTTCGCTGATTCAATCCCTGAACAGCACTGTATTTTGATGAATGTATAACCCTACCATTCATATCGCAAACGTCAATCGAATAAGGTACCGCTGCGTTCAGATAAAAACTCAATGTGCTGTTGTTTTCCGTCGGGTTTGGAAATAATGAGAAATTGATTTGCTCATCCGGTACTAGTCCCGACGAACCTTCATAGCAAGGGGTTGGAGGATTGCTGATGTGTGTTAGTGTTCCAAAATCGATGTAACATGCTAGATCTGGTTGGTCCACAAATGGATTGCGGTTTTCCTGAAGCGAATCTAAAAAGTCGTTGCGCGACATATCGAATGCATCAGGTGGATATTGGAAATGCCATTTCTTCATCAGGTTCTGGTCTTGTGGGTAGGTTATGTTGTTTGACAAACAAACCTCACCAATGGGATTGTTGAAACTGAAAAGTTGATTGCCTGCAGAATAACACACAGCCATGTACATGAGCGAGCGCGCTGCGCGTCCTTTGTGCACATCGCGTGGCTCAAATACCATATTGCCATTGGCATCAAGCCCAAGTTCACAATCTAAATAAACCTGTGGCGGGCTCATCGGTGTAACAACTTCGCCCAATGGATAATTGCAACGGCGCGCATTTACATTGGTTTGTTTTGCCGGATACAGGTTGTGGTAATCGCTATACTCAGGAGTGTCTTGATTATTAAATGAAGGCATCCAGCTGTGTGGGAAGGTATGCTCGCGACTGTAATCGTAGGCCGACCAATCGAAGGGTTCATTGTACAAGCGCTTTTCGCCCGAATAAACACAATCCACTACGCGGTTAAATGTTGTTGCACCAACTGTTGCCAAGGTGTCGCGGGTGGTAAACAAATTAATCATCGTTGCCGCATAATTGGAATAAAACTGCTCGAAATGTGGATTGATGAGATTATACAAGTCGCTTACCAGTGTTGTGTTTGATGTAGCTATTCCAGCATATTCGTTCGGGTTTTGCATCGTCGCCAAACTCGTTATACTCACCGAATTGATGGCATTCAGGTAATTGGTATACCCGAATGAACCTGCATACGGGAAAGCCGCATAATGGTAAGTCTTTCCTGCCAAAACATAGGTTGGAACAATCGAAACATCATCGCTTGACGGACGTCCGCTGTAAATTACCTTGGCATTTCCGATGGTTTGCCCGCGCTGGTAAACGATGCCGTCTTGCGGAGCCGTATCAACCGGACCATTCTCGCTGCGCACTACAACATAGCCCCCGAGTGCATCGCTTGCAACTGCATTGCCATTGAAATCAACTTGGGTTCTGTAGGATTTGTTAATTGGGAACTGAATGGCAGATACTTCTTGTGCGGGTTCTGTGGCAAATAATCCATTTACACCATAAATCGTGAAATTAAATTCAGGGTTGGATGCATCGTTGCTGGCAATTTGAACTGAAGCGGTATGGCTTGCCTGACCGGTGTTTGGGTTGAACGAAAGTGTTAAATCAAGCGACGCACCAGGCAAAATAGAGGCAGGTAGCGAAGGCGATGTTACTGCAAATGTTCCCGCATCTGTTCCACCGAGGGTTATGCCAGTTATTGTAAGCGTTTCTTCAGTTCCTTCGTTCGCTATGGTATAGGTAACACCATTCCCGCCAAAAGGAGGAGCTACTCCACCATCGAGTACGGTATTTTCACTTGCATTTACAGCAATTGTTGCAGCGGTAATGATGGGTTCTGCAATGCTAATTTCATCCAAACGCACATTGGATCCAGAAACTTTTGTTTCGTAATAGAAACGTAAATAGCGGCTTTGCGGATTGCTGAAATTATACGTCTCATCGAGGCAGTTTGGTGCGCCTAGGGTAAGCTCGGCTCCAGCCGTTGTGTATGCCTTAATCGTAGTCCAATTCGTGCCATTAACAGACTCTTGCACTAAGAAATTTCCTTCCCAAGCTGCAGTATTTCCGGTATTCCCGTTTATCTGGTAAGATATTGCACCGGGTTGTTCACCGAAAAAGATAACCAGTGATTCTTCATCAAGATTGAGGCGTAGTGAAGAATTTCCATCACAGGATGCAGAGCCCGAATAATTTGTACCTCCGGATCCTCCCAAATCGTTGAAAGTCCATCCAAATGGGGGTGTGCCAGAACTGCAATCCCAAGAAGTGGGCACCGTCGTCTGTGCATTCAGAAAAATAGCAGTAAACAAACAGAAAGTTAGAAGTAAGTTGTTTTTCATCAGATTCGAAGTTATTGTAAGATTATTTTCTGGTTGTATTCGCGTCCCGATAGCCCAATTACACGGAGGAAATAAATTCCACCCGCAAAGGATTCTGTATTCAGCTCAATTTGCTGCGAATGGTTTGTATTTACGAACAAGCGTTCTGTTCCGTCAATCGAAAAAACATGCAGTTGGGAAACTTCCTCCTGAAGTTTAATGAAGATATGCCCTTTACCGGGATTTGGAAAAACCGACACTTCATTTTCAGATGGAGCAATTTGTCCAATCGCCGTTACCTCACCACCAGCAACATAAATACTATCGATGTTCACGTTGCCTCCGCCATTGACG
>CANMGM010000129.1 GCA_947497195.1 Bacteroidota bacterium | reverse complement strand
GCTGTGAGGCTTCTGTTACTGATTTGGTGAGGGTGTATGAAGATTTTGACATGTATGTTCCCTTGTCATTTTCGCCCGATGGCGATGGAATAAACGACGAGTTCTTTCCAGTGCTTCCGGGTTTTGAAATCGAAGGGTATGAGTTTCGAATATTCAACCGCTGGGGCAGGCAAATATTTATGACCTATTCAACCGACTCGGGCTGGTCGGGAGATAATATGCCTGGCGGATACTATTTTTGGAAGATTGAAGGAAAAAGCAAGAAAAATCTTGAGTCCATCCAGAAAGATGGCTACCTCTTTTTATTGCGATAGAACTCGACTTTGTTTACAATAAGAAGTTTATGATTATATAGCCTTTGCGCTTTTATTGGCTTCTGATTAGAAATAAGTTACGGCCCAAACCTTCGTTGTTTAGCTTTATATCAAATTGGTAATGGCCTTCTCGTACAGTAAGCGCTTTCGTTCCGCACAATGCTAGACTTTGCATACTAGCACCCGACGAATCAACAGCCCGAATTCTCATTAATGGCCATGGACCTGAAATTTTAAACTCCTTGAAACCCTCAAAAGTGGCAGAAGAGTCGTTCATAAGTTGCCCGATAAAAATGCCATTTAATTGAATGGAATCAAGCGAAACACCGGTTTTATTGTGCAGTTCAATACTGAGTTTTTGCGAATATGCTGCGGTTTGTATTGAACTGTATGCCCATATAAACACAAATACCAGTGAATATTTCATCTATTAATTATCAATACGAAATGGCTTTTAATGCACCGTTGGTACTGAGGTAGTAGATAACGCGACTAATATCATCGAGCAGGTATTTTGGTTCATTGTCTTTTCCAAAATTAATTTCGCTCATTTTGGAGCCGGTTTCTTTTGAAATGCCGAACAGACCATAATCCTTGCTTTCAAGTTTTCCTAACACAAATTGCACATCATTTCCCGAAGTCGAAGCCTTGAATCTCTGGCGAATCTTTTCCATGTCGTTTGCTGCAGCAGCGAGTCGAACATTAGCCCCTCTGTTGGCAAATTGCCCTATGGCATCGCAAAATTGTCGGCCTTGTGGCGTGGTGGAGGCTGCTGCCGCTTGTTTTGCCTCTACTTCCAACTCGGCGTAACGCATGGCATCCATGGAATTAAGAACCGCTGCAGTGGCATATAATGCCTTTTTCCAGCCAGAAATGCCGGGTGCAGGAATGTGCGTTTTAAAAATTTCTTTGCCTGAAAAATCATACGAAGCAACGGTTTGCGATGAAGATAATACAATACGATCTTTCAATATCCCAATTTTTGTGGGGGTTTCCTTTTGCTCAAAGTCAATCTTAGCAGTGCTCAGTGCAGATTGCGTTTGATTGCTTAAGTCTGATTTGTAAAGTAAATCGTCGGCAGGGTTGAAGGTGTACGAAACATCACCGTTTCGAACATTGATTAATGGCTGCTCAGGTTTAGAAGAAATATTTTTAGTTAGGATGGATTTCCCATTTTCGAGACTTACAAAATCTTCCTCCAAGTTTGTGCGAATATAAACAGATGAACCGCTTAACTGCATCTCCCCAACAAAGCCGTTTATTTTATAGGCATTTTCAAATACGTAAGCACCTTTATCGAGATCCACAATATTGACGAGGCTTTTGCCATTTCCTCCATCCATGCTGATGAGCAAACCTTTATCGCAGTAGTTATAAGCGGTTACGGTGCCTTTAAGCTTAACCTGTTCGGCCCATATTTCTTTTCCTGTCTTATAATCATACATGGCCATGGTAGGTTTAAAGATGGTATTGTTTGGATCAACCGCTGAGGCTACAATTAATCCAACCGGATCGTAAATAACACGGTCAGGAAGCCCTCGTTGCTTGGCCGGTTCGGCCCATATGGCTTTTCCCGAAGAAATATTATAAGCCATTACCGCTTGTCCGCGCATGTAAATAAATTTATCGTTCTCGAAGTAGGAGGTAGCCAATTTTGTTTCAGTTTTGGTGGTAGTTTGTGCTCCTTTTAGTTTTGGCAGTTCGGCCTTCCAAACTTGTTTTCCATCAGCAGGCGAAAAGCAATAAATAGCACCGCCGCTCATGCCGCCTGAGGTAGGAATAATAAAATTTCCCGCTTCGTTTTCAATAGGTGCACCATCAATTACTTCGGCAAATATGCCGTTACCAAATGGATTTTTAAGCTCCCATCGGAGCGTGCCACTAACAATATCAACAAAAAAAAATACCGATTCTTTACCTCTAATTCCTTGAAAGATTAAATCGCCCGTACTCCCCAGCAGGTATTGCTTGCCAATACTGATGCCCTCTTTTTTCGAATCAAAAAGCACCTTTCCGTCGGTAAGTTTAAATATGAGCTTCGATTCGAGTCGGCCCTCCAAGCGGCTGATCATTCCGAACGGTGTATTAGGAATAACCTGAAATTCATCTTCGAGTGCCGAAATTACATTAGGAATGGTGTAAAGTAATTCACCTGATTTTTCGTTTAGTCCCACAAGACCATCATTGGTGCTAAGAATTAAATTTCCGGTGGGATTAATCTGATACCAGTTGATTGATTTTTTTAAATTCACTTCCCACTGGGCAATAGCCGGAATAGTGACAAGCAACAAAAGATAGGAAATAGTTTTTTTCATCGTATAGTTTTTAGCCCTACTCTTTTAAGGTTTTTCGGGAAACACCTTTAATATTTTTTAGAAACTTAAAGAAAATAATTTCTGTTTTCAAGGTGAAGAAGAGATTCGATTACAAAGCCTCCTGAGACAATAACGATGCCACAGGTTAGATGCTTGAAATTCACCGTAAGTGATTGAATTTATCTATTTTACCCTAACGTAGCAATAACTTTTAATTCAATGGCAATCGGGGTCGGAAGGCAATTAATTTCAATGGTGGTGCGGCAGGGAAGATTTTCTTTAAAATACTCGGCATAAATTCGGTTGTAGGTCGGGAAATCTGCTTTCATATTCGTAAGAAAAACAGTTACGTCTACAATATTATTCCATGATGAGCCACAATCTTCAAGGATATAGCGAATGTTGTTAAACACCGAGCGACATTGGATTTCAATATCGTATGATGCAATTTCTCCCGCCTCATTCAGCTCAACACCTGGTATCTTCTTGCTTCCGCGTTCCCGAGGTCCAACTCCACTGAGAAATAAGAGATTACCAACCCGACGGGCGTGAGGATACAATCCAACAGGTTCAGGTGCACGCGATGAGTTTAATTTGTTCATTTCCATAGTACAAAGGTATCATTCTTCATTATCCGACAAGGCTAAGAAATCTGATATCATTTTGTTCCTTTGTAAAAAATTACCATGAATAATCTTAAACGTCTTCTTGCTCTCGGCGATTCGTATACCATCGGTGAGGCCGTTGCAGATAATGAGCGTTGGCCTGCGCAGTTTATTTCGATGCTGGGAAGTTGCGGTGTTGAATTTGATACGCCCGAGATAATTGCAACAACCGGCTGGACAACCGGCGAATTACTTCTGGCAATCGAAAAGGCAAATCCGCAAGGGCCTTATGATATGGTTTCATTATTAATTGGCGTAAATAATCAATACCGTGGGCATAGCCTGGAAGACTATAAAGTAGAGTTTGAGAAACTCCTTAAGAAGGCCATTTTCTTTGCCGAGGGAGATGAGAAAAGGGTGCTTGTTATTTCTATTCCCGATTGGGGCGCAACCCCATTTGCGGCCGATCGAGATGGTGATAAAATTGCAACCGAAATAGACGCTTTTAATCAAGAAAACAAATCGATTTCATCAAGTTATGGGGTTGATTACATAGATATTACGCCACATTCACGCCTGGCTCGGCATGATCACAGCTTGACTGCTTCAGATAAACTGCATCCTTCGAATCGTGTGTATGCTTACTGGGCCGAACTAATTTCGCAATGGTACCTTAATAAGCATGCAAAAACAGCTGGCTGATGCTAAAGTATAGATCAACCAGCTGAACGTGCTGTGAATTTCTTTTCGAATTCTAACTGCCGCAGGCTTCACATGCCTCAGGATTATCCAGAGAGCATGATATTTCACTCATTCCTTGGCTTGCTTCAACCATACCTACAGCCTGCAGTTCAAGCTGCTTAATTTCGGGCTGGCTGCTTGTAATAGGTGTCATTGCCGGTTCGGCTTGCGTTTGAACGGTAAACTTGATAGCATCAGCTGCAGCTTTGGTGCGCAGGTAATACATACCAGTCTTGAGTCCTTTCTTCCAAGCATAGAAGTGCATAGAAGTTAGTTTCGCCATGTTCGGCGACTCCATGAAGATATTGAGTGATTGCGACTGGCAGATGTATGCACCACGGTCGGCCGCCATGTCGATGATGGTGCGTTGACGAATCTCCCAAACCGTTTTGTAGAGTTCCTTGATGTTATCCGGTATTTCTACAATTCCCTGAATTGATCCATTTGCAGCGATAATCTTATTCTTCAGGTTTTCGTTCCAAACGCCCAGATCGACGAGGTCGCGCAACAGATGTTTGTTCACAATCGGAAACTCGCCCGAGAGCACACGGCGTAGATAAATGTTTGAAGTATATGGCTCAAAGCATTCGTTATTTCCTAAAACCTGCGATGTAGACGCTGTAGGCATCGGTGCAAGCAACAATGAATTACGTACGCCGTATTTCGCTACTTCTTCCTTCAAAACATCCCATTCCCAGCGGTTTGTAGGCTTAACATCCCACATGTCGAATTGGAAAATGCCTTTTGAAACAGGCGAGCCTGCATAGCTTTCGTATGCACCATCAACTTTTGCCAAATCCTTGGAAGCAGTCATCGAGGCATAGTAAATGGTTTCAAACACTTCGCGATTCAAGGCTTGTGCCTCCTCGCTTTCGAATGGGAAACGCAAGAGGATAAAGGCATCGGCTAAACCCTGGATGCCAATTCCAATGGGGCGATGACGCAAGTTAGAGCGCTCTGCCTCAGGCACAGGATAGAAGTTATGATCAATGATTTTATTTAGGTTGAGGGTAATCTGATACGTTACCTCAAACAATTTCTGATGATCGAATTTTCCGTCCTGAATGAAGCGGGGCAGCGCGATTGATGCCAGGTTGCAAACAGCTACTTCGTTTTCGTCGGTATATTCTAAAATTTCAGTACACAGGTTCGATGACTTGATGGTGCCGAGATTTTGCTGATTGCTTTTGCTGTTGCATGCATCTTTGTAAAGCATGTAAGGTGTGCCGGTTTCGATTTGGGCCTCGAGAATTGCTGCCCAAAGTTCGCGTGCCTTAATGGTCTTACGCTGACGACCTTCGGCTTCGTATCGTTCATACAAGGCTTCGAATTCTTCGCCCCAGCATTCTGCCAGCCCGGGAGCTTCGTTTGGACAGAACAAACTCCAGTCGCCCTCTTCCTCAACCCGTTTCATGAACAAGTCAGAAATCCAGAGCGCATAAAATAAATCACGTGCGCGTACTTCTTCTTTACCATGATTTTTCTTCAGATTCAGGAAATCGAAAATGTCGGCATGCCAAGGTTCAAGATAGATGGCAAACGAGCCCTTGCGTTTTCCGCCACCTTGGTCAACATAGCGTGCCGTGTCGTTGAAAACCCGCAACATCGGTACGATACCATTCGATGTGCCGTTGGTTCCGCGAATGTACGATCCTGTAGCACGCACATTGTGAATGCTCAATCCGATACCGCCGGCGCTCTGGCTGATTTTAGCGCATTGCTTGAGTGTATCGTAAATTCCATCGATGCTGTCGTCGCGCATGGTTAATAAGAAACAGCTCGACATTTGCGGTTTGGGTGTTCCGGCATTGAACAGGGTAGGGGTTGCATGGGTAAACCAACGCTCCGACATCAACTCGTAGGTCTTAATTGCCTGATCAATATCGTGTTTGTGAATACCAACGGCAACGCGCATCAGCATGTGTTGCGGACGTTCGGCCACATTACCGTCGATTTTTAGGAGGTATGACTTTTCGAGTGTTTTGAATCCGAAATAATCGTAACCAAAATCGCGGTCATAAATGATAGTAGAATCGAGGATTTCTGAATTTTCCTGAATAATCTGGAATACATCGTCTGCAACTAACGGAGCCTTAGCGCCGGTTTTTGTATCAACGTAGTTGTACAGATCGCGCATTGTTTCCGAGAAAGATTTTTTGGTAATCTTGTGCAGATTCGAAATGGCTATACGCGAAGCCAACAAAGCATAATCGGGATGCTTGGTGGTCATCGAAGCGGCGGTTTCGGCGGCAAGATTATCGAGCTGTATGGTGGTAACCCCTGGGAATATCCCCTGAATTACTTTCATGGCAACACTAACCGAATCGACATGCACCGGGTCGAGGCCGTAGCACAATTTCTGAATTCGTGCGGTAATCTTATCAAACTTCACCGACTCCTGTCGGCCATCGCGTTTTAGTACGTACATGGTGATTAAATTTTTATGTAAGGTTAGGTGGTTAAAATTCTTCGTCGAAGCGAATGGCGTTGTCTTTTTGGTTGCCCATCACTCCGGCTTTTTGGTACTCGGCAACTTTCTTTTCAAAGAAGTTGGTTTTGCCTTGCAGCGATTGCATCTCCATAAAATCGAATGGATTGGTAGCATTAAAATGCTTTGTACAACCCAATGCCACCAACAAACGGTCGGCAACAAATTCGATGTATTGCTGCATCATCGTAGCGTTCATCCCAATTAACGAAACCGG
>CANMGM010000128.1 GCA_947497195.1 Bacteroidota bacterium | reverse complement strand
TTCTCGCGGATAAACGTAATCGAATCGCCTTTCATTTCGGCCCTTCCGGTTCGGCCAATACGGTGAATGTAATTTTCCATTACATCAGGTACATCAAAGTTGATTACATGCGAAACACCTGTAATATCAATGCCTCGAGAAAGGATATCGGTAGCAATGAGGATCCGCTGTTTGCCTTCTGCAAAATTTTCAACGGCCCGAAAGCGGGTATTTTGCGCTTTGTTTGAATGGATAACACCTGCTTCGCCCGGAAATTCTGATTCAAGGTGCTCGTATAATTTATCTGCCAATTTTCTACTTCCTGCAAATAAAAGCACACGTTCCATTCCTTCCAATCCAAGAATATGATTCAGCAGATTCAGTTTTGTATTGTGATTGGGAACTTGATAAGCAACTTGATTGATATTTTCGAGTGGACTTCCTGTTGGTGCCGCTTCAATGCGTTGAGGTGTTTTAAAATAGTTGGAGATTAGTGCGTCTACTTCATCCGATAGTGTTGCTGAAAACATCAGATTTTGTCGTTTCGGTGGAAGTATATCAAAAATACGTTCCAGCTGCGGCCTGAAACCCAAGCTCAACATTTCATCTACTTCGTCAATAACAAGTCGCTTAATGGTTTTGGTTTTTAATGTTCCGTCGAGTACCAAATCGAGCAAACGGCCCGGCGTTGCTACCAGAATGTCGAGTCCTTTGTAAATCGCATCTTTTTGAGTTCGAATATTCGCACCTCCATAAACACCTACTGTATCAATATTCATATAGGTTGTAAGCTTGTTTATTTCTTCTACCACCTGTACCACCAACTCGCGGGTTGGAACCAAAATGAGCGTTTGAGGAAGTTTGTCTTTGGAGAATTTCCAAAGGCGTAAACATGGCAACAAGTAAGCAATCGTTTTTCCCGTTCCTGTTTGCGCAATTCCAATTACATCGTTCCCGGCCATCATCGCCGAAAATGCGCGCTCTTGAATGGGTGTTGGGTGTGTAATTCCCTGATCATTCAAAGCATTGAATAAGGGAGTACTCAGGTTTAACTCGGCAAATGTGCTTGTATTCATGATTGGGGCAAAGGTAGGTTAAATGAAAGGCAAGTTCGATTTTTGACTCGTCCTGAAAAACTTTACAGCTTTCGCAAATGGCCACGGATTTTGATTCATGGATTATGCAGCCCGCAGTGCCTGGTGTGGAGCAGAGCCCCGTTTTCGGTATCTTTGCCCTGCTTATGAAAGTAGATGTCCGTAAACTCACCTTTGCCGAGTTGCAGGATTGGTTCGCCACCCGCCGCCATCCCGCTTTTCGATCCAAACAGGTACACGAATGGCTGTGGAAAAAATCTGCTACCTCCTTTGCCGATATGAGCAATTTGAGCATCGCTTTGCGCAATGAACTTAGCGAGGCTTTCGAAATCAAAGCAATCACAGTGGCCGAATGGCAGAAGAGTTCCGACCGCACCATCAAAACAGCCTTCAAATTATGCGACGGGCCGGTTGTTGAAGGTGTGCTTATTCCTACAACATCGCGCATGACAGCCTGTATTTCGTCGCAGGCAGGATGCTCACTAACCTGCAAATTCTGCGCAACCGGAAAATTGAAACTGCTGCGCAACCTCGATGCCGCCGAGATCTATGATCAGGTTGCCATTATTCGTAAGCAAAGCGAAACCCAATATGGCATTCCTTTGAGCAATATTGTGTATATGGGCATGGGCGAGCCGCTGCTGAATTACAAAAACGTGCTCGAGAGTGTGCAGAAAATTACCTCGCCCGATGGCTTGGGCATGTCGCCACAACGCATTACGGTTTCAACGGCAGGCATTGGCAAGATGATTCGAAAACTGGGCGACGATGAAGTAAAATTCAACCTCGCACTTTCGCTGCATGCGGCAAACGACGAGAAACGCAGCCAGATTATGCCCATCAACGAGAGCAATAACCTCGACGAAATGGCCGCATCGCTGCGGTATTTTTACGATAAAACCGGAACACGTCCCACGTTGGAGTATATCATCTTCAAAGATTTCAACGACTCGCTCGAAGATGCCGCGCAGCTCGAACGCTTTGTGCGCAGGGTTCCCAGTAAAGTAAACATCATCGAATACAATCCAACCGGCGATGGCTTGTTTGAACGGGCAACCGAAACGCAGCTTGATCTGTTCAGCAATTACCTCGAGAAAAAAGGCGTCATCGTGAATATCCGAAAAAGCCGAGGGCGCGATATCGATGCAGCCTGCGGACAACTCGCCAATAAAAACAAGGCCGCACATCATGCGCTGAAAGAGTCATGATTCGTTTATTTGCCTTCCTGTTTATCGTTTTAACTTTCAATAAACTTGATGCTCAAGATCTTGAGCAAGGGCCCATTTATTCGGGCGATAGAAAATTTACAGTGCTTCGTTTGAATGGATTTTACAAAGGAGACATTTGCGTTTTAAAGGCAAGAACTGGAAAAGACGAGTTGATAAAAGACATTCGCATTGATTTGTTCGATACATCGAGCCTCAAACATAAATCGTTTGCGCAGTGGAACGATTGCTTTGCCGACCGCACTGCATTTTTTCCCGAAGGCGTATTGAATTTCAACGACAGCCTCATGCTGTTTGGATCGGAGTACAATAAGGCTGAACAGGAAATGCAGTTGAATGTGAAGGGCATTTTTCACCAAAAAGAAGATGCAAGAGTTGATTCGATGCACGAGGTATTTAGTGTTAAAGCAGCATTTGGAGGCTTTTCGGGCCGGCGCTTTCGCATTGTGCAGGAAGTACGGGGCAAGTTTCTGTTGATGTTTTACGCCGGCAATCCGCCAGACTCTGATTCCTTGCGCCTCGATTTCAAGGTGTACGATAAAAATTTCAAGGTGGTGAAAGAGCAGCATCAGATCTTGCCCAAAATGGGTGTTTCGTTTGGCCTTGATGAAATTTGCGTGGATGAATCGGGGAATGTGTTTGCATTGCTGCATTGGAAATCGGGCGGAAAAAAGCAACAAAAATCACATTACCTCTATGCCTTTCCATCGATGGTGGATGAAGTTGTAGAATATGAACTGGCGCTCGACGATTATAGTACAGAAGAAGTGAGGATGCATCTGGCAGCGAATGGGAAATTGTGGCTGGCAGGATTGTACTTCAAAGACCCTAAAGCGGTTGATTTTCAGCCCGAAGGAGTGTATTTATTATCGTTCGATTTAAATGGCAGCGAATTGAAACAATCGACTATTCGTCCGCTTGCGAAAATTAATTTCAGCTCGAAAAACAAACGGCATAAATCGCTTTATGGAGAAGGATATTTGGAAAATCTGCATTTGGTAGAATTGCTCGAGTCAAATGCAGAAATGCCTTTGGTAATTTTGGAGCAGCAGCGGCGAGAGGAAATTTGCCAGACCGATTTTCGTTCGAATATGCTGGTGTGCAATCAACATTACTTTGTAGATGCATTGGTGGTGTTTCGACCCACCGAAAATGCCCAAAACGACAGTTGCTATGTTCTGGAGAAAAAACAGCATCTGGTAGAAGACGAACAGGTATATTTATCGAGCATTGCGATTGCAAACTCGAATGGTTTGCCAGATTTTTTATGCAATGCCAATTCAACAACTTCGAATGGCGAAACACCTTTGCTCGAAAATCCTGAAACAGGCAATTCCATTAAACTCCGAATGGATGGTTCTATACAGTATTACCCTTCCGATTTGCCCCTGCACATCACGGCAGGAATTACAGAAGGTCGCAACGCTGTATTTTTTCTTGGCGACAGCCGCGGAGGAAATTGCATTTACCGCTTACGCCATTAATAGGCAGTTTTAACAATTTGCTTAACGGCTTCCGATTTTCCCATGGTATAGAAATGCACGCAGGGAACTCCGAACTTAATGAGCTCCTTGGTTTGCTCGATTCCCCATTCGATACCCACTTTCATTACATCTTGGTTCGATTTGCATTTCTCGAGTTCATCGGCCAGTGGCTCAGGCATGTCGATGTGGAAGGTTTTGGGCAGGAAGCTGATGTGCTTTAGCGTCGTGATTGGTTTAATTCCGGGAATGATGGGTACGGTAATTCCGGCTTTACGGCAGTTGTCGACAAAGCGGAAGAATTTTTGGTTATCGAAAAACAACTGCGTTACGATGTAGTGCGCTCCGGCATCCACTTTTTCTTTCAGAAAGCGCAAATCGGTTTTCATGTTTTGGGCTTCGAAATGCTTTTCGGGATAACCTGCAACACCGATGCAGAAGTCGGTTGGAATGCCTTCTACAATTTCATCGTCGATATAATGCCCCGAATTCATTTGTGAAATTTGTTTCACAAGCGTTGATGCATAGGCATGACCATCTTTTTCGGGCGAAAAATGCCCTTCGCCTTTCACCGGATCTCCGCGCAGGGCCAGTACATTGTCCATTCCAAGGTACTGCATGTCGATGAGCGCGAGTTCTGTTTCGTCGCGCGTGAATCCACCACAAATAAGGTGCGGAACGGTATCAACTCCGTATTTGTATCTGATTGCTGCGCAAATGCTAACCGTTCCGGGGCGTTTACGAGCCGCAATTTTATCGTGCAGTCCGTTGTTTAATTTCTTGAAGATAAACTCCTCACGGTGATAGGTAACATTAATAAAGCTGGGGTTAAATTCCATCAATGGCTCAATGCCATTATATAAATCCTGAATGTCTTTGCCTTTTAAAGACGGCAATACTTCAAAAGAAAACAGCGTACCTTTTGCTTTTTCGATATGTTCGGTAACCTTCACAGCAACAAAATTTTATTGGGTGTCAAAAATACACTAAAAATAAAAGGGAGCAAGAAATGAATCCGACTCCCCTTCATTGAATTATTAATAAATTTTATTCTCTGAAAATGCTTACGGTTCCCTGCATAGCTTTGAAGTTTGGTGCAGAAACCACGTAGAAATATGTTCCTGAAGGCAGGTTGTCGCCGTCCCAAGTATTGTCGTAATTATCGGCTTCAAATACCTTTTTTCCCCATCGATTAAAAATTACCACATTGTTTTCTTTTAGGTTGGTAATGAAGGGAATTTTAAAGAAATCGTTCTTGCTATCGCCGTTTGGTGAGAATGCGTTTGGAACGAAAGGTGATGAAATCGATGCAGTAATTGTATCGCGGCAACCAAGTTCTGAAGTAACAATCAAGGTAACATTAACAGAGTCGTTGGTGTTGAATGTTTGTGAGGGGTTTTGACTTAAAATGGTATCGATTAGGCTTGGTGGATTAAACACCCACTGCCAAAGCTCAATTGGGTCTCCTGCTGTTGGAACAGATGCATCTGTAAATTGTATGGTTGTGCCCTGAAGCGTTTCGGGCACCTGTGGATTATTGCTGTAATTTGCCAGAGGAGGAAGGGTAGGCGGCGCCGTTACAATGGAGTCGTTGGAACAACCATGCGTATCCGTAAAATTTAGTACAAGATTATCGCTGCCATTTCCTCCATCCCATGCAACTGTATCGGCATCAGAAAGAAGGTTGCCTGCATAATTCCAGGTATAAGAATCGAAAACACTTGAATTCGCAAGATTGATAACAATTGTATCGTTATCGCAATAAGGTTCAATTCCGTCAAGAATAGCTGATGGCGTATACTGATTAATTACAAATGGCAATGATGTGCCATCGCATCCAAGAACCGTATCGGTTATAAACACCGTATACAAACCAGGCCCTAACGTTACGCTTTGCGTATTTCCAACAACTGCAGGCGGCGTAGTGGCAATGTTTGTCCACTCATAGGTGCTAAAATTGTCCAAGGTGGTTATTGCAGCAGTTTCGTCAAAACAAATAATAGAATCTCCTGTAATTACAGGCACAATAGCGGTAACCGAAAAAACCTGAAAAGGAGCAGATGTTCCTTCACATCCATTTTCGTCGGTAACGGTAACGGTGTAATTACCAGCCGAAACATTAAGGGTATCATTGGCCCCTAAATTTGTAACTCCGTTCGACCAAGAGTATTGATTATACAAATTTGTAGTAATCAAACTTGTAGTGGCATCGTTGCAAACCGAATCTTGACCTGTTATTATGGGCTGCGGATTTTCGGAAACATCAATGAAAACCGGCTCTGATGTTCCGGCACAAGTACCGGCAGTAACGGTAACTGATACAAAACCGGTATCGGTTACCGAAATCGTAGGTGTAGTTTGCCCGCCGGGCGACCAGTTGTACGTTTCAAAAACTCCACCACCAACGCTTAATTGTGCGGCATCTCCATCGCATATCGCAAAAATTCCGGTTACTTCTGGCGTGAAGTTACTCGGTAAAATGTTAAACGTGATGTCGAGCTGATAAGTCGCAGCAGGTGTTCCATCGTCTGTGGCTAAAAACGAAACGGTTTGGTATCCTTGAACATCTTGAGGTGGGGTATACGAAATTGAAACTGCACATTGTGTTCCCGGCGTAATTGGATTTACGGTCAAACCAGGCAATTCAAGGTTAAGCACCTCTGCATTTACGGTCTGACCGGGTTCAACCGGAATAAAGTTAAAATCGATCGGAATGGTTCCGCCGGCACAAACAACCAGTGTGTCGCAAATGGGTGCACCAATCGAAATTGGCGCAATGTTATTGTCCGTACCCGGTTCGAGGCAGGTATTGAAAAAGAAAATCGTGTTGTCTAAGAAATCTACTCCGTCGTTTGCATCGAACGGCCCGTCATAAACTGTTCCCGGCGCATCAAAACGCCCCAATTGAATATAATCGATACCGTCGCCTCGGTTAACGCCTACAGTTGCGGG
>CANMGM010000127.1 GCA_947497195.1 Bacteroidota bacterium | reverse complement strand
TTTCGATTGGATTTGCGTTTAGTTTTAAGCGCATAAACTAATATGCCGATATGAAGCTGAAAATAGGAATTGTCTTTGGTGGCCGTTCGAAGGAACGCGAAATTTCATTTGCGGGTGGCCGCACGGTGTACGACAACCTGAATAAAAGTTTATTCGAGGCCATTCCGCTGTTCATCGATAGCTTCAACCAAATTATTCTGCTCAACTGGCAATACATTTACAAAGGAAGCATCCGCGATTTCTATCCCGATCCTGCTGCAGTTCCGCATAGCGATGGTGAATTTCAGGTTTATGCCGAATCGGTGGAAGGAATCGATCCAAAGGCAGAAGCATCTAAAATTGGGCGCATTGTTGATCCTTCGGAATTGAAGTATCTCATTGATGTTGCGTTTTTATGCCTGCACGGGCCATACGGAGAAGACGGTCGTATGCAGGGTTTGCTCGAATTCTACGATATTCCCTACACCGGAAGCGGAATTTATTCGAGCAGCATAGGCATTAGCAAAGTCATTCAAAAGAAACTCATGGAGCAAGCCGGATTCCCAACGCCTCCATGGTTTGTTGTTGATCGTAAAACCTGGTTCGATAAACGCAATGTGCAAGAAATCCTAGCGCGAGCCGAGGGCGATATTGGGTTCCCGCTTGTTGTAAAATCACCCACTCAGGGTTCTTCCATTGGTGTTTCGGTGCTTCATCAGCCCGATGCGGCGAAGCTGGCAGATGCCATCGATAAAAGTCTTTTTGTTCGCCGCATCTCAATAGAGCGGTGGAATACCATGGATGCTAAAGCGCAGAATGAATGGATTCGCACCACCTGCGATATCCGCGAAGGAATTGGGATTCCGGTGCGTGCAGGGGCGGCAATCATTCAGCATCCCGATACGCTGCAAAAGTTCATCAACCAAGCGTTTACAAATCAGCAGGCATCCGAAATCGTCCTCGAATCGCTCGATGCCGAGGCAGAAGTTATTCTCGAAGGCTTTATTGATGGTAAGGAATTTTCGTCCATCGTAATCGAAGATATGAACGGAAATCCGGTTTGTTTACCGCCCACCGAAATTCGCAAAGGCAAGGAAATATTCGACTACCGTTCAAAATATTTGCCCGGTTTATCGCGCAAAATCACTCCGATTGAGCTACCCGATGCAGATCTGGAGCGCATCCGCGAAAGCTGTACACAATTATTTACCAAGCTCGGATTTGGAGTATATGCCCGTATCGATGGGTTCATCAAGGCCGACGGTACCATTTACCTAAACGACCCAAACACTACATCGGGCATGATGCCCAGCTCGTTTTTCTTCCATCAGGCTGCCGAGATAGGGTTTAATCCATCGCAGTTTATCACCTATATCATCCATACTTCGCTACGCCGTCGAGCGGTAGAAATGAAATTCAATAATGTTGCTGAGCGTTTGCTTGAACAACTCGATGCGGCCATGCACGAACTGCGCAGCAATAAAGAGAGCCGAAAACGTATCGCCGTAGTGTTTGGCGGTTATTCTTCCGAACGGCATATCTCGGTCGAAAGCGGACGAAATGTATATGAAAAGCTGTCGTCATCGTCGGTATTCGAACCTGTTCCGGTTTTTCTTTCGGGCTCCGATGCTGCACACGAGCTGTATACCTTGCCCATCAACTTAATGCTGAAGGATAATGCCGATGACATTCGCGAGAAAATTCTTCATTTTAACATCCATCCAATTATCAAAAAAATCATTGGAGAATGTGGTGAACTTACCCGCTATTTTGGCGATGCAGGCAACTTGAATGCCCCACGAAAGCTCGATTATAAAGCGCTTGCTGCCGAAGTGCAGGAAGTTTTTATTGCACTGCATGGAAGGCCTGGAGAGGATGGCGCATTGCAGCGCGAACTTGTGAAAATTGGATTGCCTTACAATGGATCCAACGCCGATTCGTCGTCGATTACCATCGATAAATTCCGCACCAACGAAATTCTGAAAGAAAACGGAATGCTTGTAGCCGAGCATTTTGTAGTGCGCGAGGATGAATGGAATAGCAATGCAGAAGCAGTATTGCAGCATGCCCGTTCGATTGGGTATCCGCTTATCGCTAAACCCGTTGACGATGGTTGTTCTTCGGCGGTGAAGAAATTGCATAACGACGAGGACTTCATTGCCTTTACGAAATTGATTTTCAGAACAGATGAGCAACTAGATGCAGCTGCTTCTGAGCGTTTGAAAATTAAACCCAAAGAAGAGTTCCCATCCAAACATCAATTTTTGGTAGAGTCGCTCATCCAGGCGAATGGCGCGCCCAAGTTTCTCGAGATTACAGGTGGAATGCTAACACATCTTGATGCAGATGGAAGCTTTCGCTATGAGGTTTTCGAAGCATCGGAAGCATTATCGGAAGGCGAAGTTTTGTCGCTTGAAGAAAAGTTTCTGGCAGGGCAGGGGCAAAACATTACTCCAGCGCGGTATGCGAGCGATTCTTCGGCAAGGCAGCGTATTTCCGACAAGGTGAAAATTGAGTTGGAACGTGCGGCGCGGGTGCTCAATGTGCAGGGTTATTGCCGTATCGATGCATTTGTGCGGGTGTTTGAAGGGGAACGAACAGAAGTGATTTTTATCGAAGTGAATTCTTTGCCCGGAATGACACCGGCCACCTGCATTTTTCATCAATGCGCAATCAACGGCTATAAACCGTATGACTTTATCGAAAAAATCATGACTTTTGCAGAGAGGTCGGCAAACAGCGGTCGACTTCACGCTTCGATATGACCTTTTGGCAATTCGCAAAAACACGGCTTTTTTGGTTGCATGTATTGGCAGCATCATTAACCGTGGCTTTGTTTACGGGTATATGTGTTTTTTTGATGGACTCCTACACGCTACACGATTCTTCAGTTAAGGTACCCGATTTTAAGGGCTTATACGCCAAAGATCTTGACAAATATGTTGAAGATTATTCGGTTAGTTATAAGATAATTGACTCAACCTCGACCGGTGATGAAGCCAAAGGAACTATTGTAAAACAAGAGCCCGATGCAGGATCGATTGTTAAAGAAGGGCGTGTGATATACCTCACCGTAAAAGCGATGCAAAATGAACAGGTTAGAATGCCTAACCTCGAGGGTTTACCGATCAAAATGGCGAGTGAGGAGTTAGAAGCATTTGGCCTCAAACCCGGAAGAAGAATCCCGGTTGAAAGTTCCGGAATTATTGTCAGAGGAAGCGAATCGCCTGTTAACCGTCAGCTTTACAGAAACAAGGAAATCAAACCAGGGACATTAATTGATAAAGGTGCGGCCATAGATATGGAATACATTAAGAATGCAGAAGGGGATTTGATACTGGTTCCTGATCTTTCAGGCATGACAGTTCCTGAGGCGAGGGATGAGCTTCAGTCTGCAGGTCTTTTAATTGGTTCTGTTTTTCCCGACAAGTCAATAGTTGATTCCTTGCAGGCTAAAATATACAAGCAGTATCCAGAATCCAATGATGAGGGTTTGTACAAAGGTGCAAAAGTGAATATCTGGATTTCAGAAAACGAGGATATGCTTGAAAGATAAATACATATTATGAATAAGCTTCTTTTTATTTTACTTTTCTCGTTAAGCGCCTCTTCGGCATTGTTAAATGGGCAAGGCTTGGAGATTGCTCCTTTGGAATATTTGATTTTGAATACAGGTGAGCCCTTTTCTTTCAATCGAAACGAAGATTCATTAAGCATACCTTTTTTTGAGGATTTCTCATACCATTCAAAGCGCCCGAACACAAGACTTTGGGAAGATAACAGCGCGCTTGTAAACCTTACGCTAGCCATACGTCCTCCTGGATTTGGTGTTGCAACCCTGGATGGCATAGATGAAAATGGTAAGCCTTACGAGAATTTTGCAACACAGGGCTCTGCAGATACACTAACTTCAAGGCCCTTCAAGTGGAATCTTGTTCCTTCCGACTCGGTTTACATCAGTTTCTATTACCAGCCGGGCGGGTTGGGGAATTTCCCTGAGTTTATTGACTCCCTGATTTTGGAATTTTACAATCCTGCAGATTCGATGTGGAATCGGGTTTGGGGTACAAAAGGTGAAGATTACCCGCAACTGGCCCGAGACTTTCAGCTTAAGATGCTTCCAATTATTGATTCTGCGTATTTGCGCCCCGGATTTCAATTCAGATTTCGAAATTTCGCACAATTAAATGGAAGCTGGGATTTGTGGCACTTGGATTATATCAAAATCAATTCTGGTCGGAATGTGAATGATACGCTGATGAATGATGTAGCTTATATGTATGAGCCGCACAGCATTATCGATACATATCAGTCGGCTCCTATGTGGCATTTTCGAACAAGTCCGATTGAAAACATGCTAGAGTTTTTTAATCTTTCGTTAACCTCATTGCGTCTTGGGGCTGTTGGAATTGATTACGGATTTGATTATTACAATGCTGCGGGAGAAAAAGTTGATTCTGTATCGAGTGATCCACAGGGGCCGGTTGCATATCGAAATGAATATGTTTTGAATGAGGCAGTGAAATATGTTTTTGCCGATCCGGGTACAGAATCTACGCATTATGATTTGGAATATTTTATTACCAATAATGCCGAAGATGATGTTTTTCAAAATGATACGATACGTTTTCAGCAGGTTTTCAGCAATTATTATGCGCTTGATGATGGAAGTGCAGAAGCGCGAATTAATTTGAATAATAATGGTGGTGGATTCGTGGCGCAACGATTTGAAATGTGGACAGCCGATACACTGAAAGCGGTGCAGGTGCATTTCAATCGTACATCCTTCCCGTCTTCGCCAAGTTTTTATTTAATGGTTTGGGCTGCGGGCTCAAATCAACCCGGCTCCATAATTTATGAGCAAGAGGTTACGTATCCGGAGATTTCCGGACTTGGCAGTTTTTCAACGTTTTCGCTAAATGTGCCTATACCACTGGCTGCTGGCACCTATTATATTGGATGGGCTCAAACAACCAATGCTGAATTGAACATAGGTTTCGACAGGAATTTGAACAACAACAATCGAATTTACTACAATTTTGATGGAAATTGGTACGCCTATGCCGCAGCAGAAGGAACGCTTATGATACGACCTGTTTTGCGTTACCCTTATGATATATTTGTTGGTTCAGATAACATTGGGAGCCTGTCGCGGTATGAAATAAATGTATTCCCAAATCCGGCAGACCAACGAATTCAATTCCATAATCTGAATCGTGACAATGTCGCGAACTGGGTAATTTTTGATGTCCAGGGCAAAGAGGTTTTGAAAGGTGTAAGATTGGGGGAAATGGTAGATATAGGATCGCTTGGTAAAGGGTTTTACGTGCTCGGAGTTTGGTTTAAGGATGGAGGGTTTGGCAGTGCCCGGTTTTGTGTGAGCGGCGATGAATTCTGATTTTGTCGATAAAGAAGACTTGTTCAATGATGGGCCTGAAGATCAGGATCAGGAAGAATTATTTGAACATTATAAAATTGTTGTAGATAAGGGTCAGGAATTACTTCGTGTCGATAAATTTCTTCAGAACAGGCTTTTTAAAACATCCCGAACTCGCATTCAGGCCGCTGCCGATACAGGTAATATTCATGCAAATGGTAAGTCGGTTAAGTCGAACTACAAGGTTAAACCGGGCGATACAATTGCGATAGTTTTTGCTCAACCGCCTCGCGAAATTGAGCTTAAACCAGAAAATATTCCTTTGAATATTGTTTATGAAGATGCGGATGTTATTGTAATAAATAAGCAGGCGGGATTGGTAGTTCACCCTGGTTACGGCAATTATACCGGCACACTAGTTAATGCCCTTATGTATCATTTTCAGCATGTGCCAATTTACCAGCAGAAGGAGCCACGTCCAGGACTGGTGCATCGGCTCGACAAAAATACATCCGGGATTATGGTAATGGCGAAGAACGAATACGCCATGGCACATCTTGCTCGGCAGTTTTTCGAGCGAACAACTGAGCGAACATATATAGCGCTTGTTTGGGGTGATCTAAAAGAGGAAGCCGGCACTATAACCGGTCATATTGGGCGGGATATGCGGGATAGAAAATTGTTTACGGTTTACCCAGATGGTTCGCAAGGCAAGCATGCAGTAACGCATTACCGTGTACTCGAGAGGTTAGGATATGTAAATCTAATCGAATGTAAGCTTGAAACAGGTAGAACGCATCAGATACGCGTTCACCTAAAACATTTGGGGCATCCCTTATTTAATGATGATACCTATGGTGGAGATCAGATTTTAAGGGGGCTTTCGTCGAGTTCATATAAGCAATTCGTCTCCAACTGTTTTGAAATACTGCCCCGGCATGCACTTCACGCTAAATCGCTTGGATTTAAGCACCCTGTGCAAGGAATGTTACTTCATTTTGACTCTCAAATTCCGGATGACATGCTTAAAACAATTGCGCGGTGGAGAAATTACATCCAAAACAGGGCTGATGTTTAAGCAGAATTTGGTTCCTTGTTGATTACTTTAACCCAAAGAAACCAAAGCAGAAAAATTAGAATGTAAATTATATTATTGAATAAATCATGCTGTTCCATTTGGGAAAAACCCGAATTATTGATGGCTTTTGTGCATAATGCTACAACGCGGAAGCTATTTGCTAGAATTATGAAGAATATCCCCGTGGGTACAAACCAAGCTTTCTTAAGAATTGGACCAGGATATGAAATGATGAGGGCTGCAAACGCATAATACAATCCAAATCCAATGCAATTGTTTCCAATAATAACCCCGTACGTACCAACAA
>CANMGM010000126.1 GCA_947497195.1 Bacteroidota bacterium | reverse complement strand
TGAGCCGTTTGCCAATGAGCGTATCGTAGGCATACCAGTCCCAATTGCTCGAATACACAACATCAATCTTCGCAATGCGGGTGCGCGCATTTACGCTCAAAGCCTGCAGGTTAAACGAATCAACCGCGAGGTTATAGCCTGTGTTAAAATTCACGGCATCAAACAATACAATTTTCCGCAAACCGCTGCCTGTAGTGTCTTTCCTCGAGCGTACTTTCGCTTCGACGTTGTTGTTCACGCCCAGCGTAACCGTTCCCTGCTTTCCGCGGCTGGGTTGACCGTAAATGCCTTGTTCGTAGGGCGAATAGGACGAAATGGTTCCATTTGGTCCATAATAGCCGTATTCGACGGTGCTAAAATCGGGCTGGTACCGAAAGCCAAACTGCGTGGTTGCCACATGACGAACCGTGTTTTTACCCAACTTCAAAAACGAATACACGCGCGTACTCACGTTCACGGCGGCGTTGTATTCCCACAATTGACTGAATTTTCGGATGGTGTCGGTTACCACTTCCTGCAAATCGGCGTCGTACCGCTTTTGGATATTGCTGAAATAACCGCGTCCGAGCACATTAAACGATGGACTTACATTGAAGTACTTCAGCAATTGAAACGACGTGGCAATGGGCAACTGAAACTGCATGCCGTTATTGAATTTCTTCGCCAAACCGGGCTGCATGTATACCGAATCGGGCTGCGAAATCGTGTTTTTACTCTGCAGAGTTCCGGTTATGCCAATCTTCTCGTAGAAACGCTGCGCACCAACGGGATTCTTCCGACGGAAGGGGAAAATTCGATTTACGTTCAACTGCATCTCGGGTGCATTTACCGTAATAATCCGCGTTTGCGTGTTCTGGCTGTGTCCGGCCGAAACGTTGAGGTTCAGTGGAAGACGGTTGAAGGTTTTGGTCCAGGTAATGGCCGACTGGAACGTATTGGCAACGATGTTATTGGTGTTGAATGAATTCAGCTGGTTGTAATCGGATGAACCGGCATTTACGTTGGCAGAAAAACGCGAGTTGGGCCGCGATTTCGCATCCTGGTTGTGGCGCCAGGTAACGAAGAAACTTTTAATAACCGATGAGCCAAGCAACTCGGGATCGCCCTGCAGAATTTTGGCGTAACGTAAATCGAGGTTTCCGTTGAAGCGGTAACGGTAATTGTAATTGGTTCCGCCTTTCAGCCCCCAGCTTCCGCGCGAATAAATATCGCCACGCAGCGATGCATCGAAATGGTCGCTAATTCCCCAGTAATAGCCGCCATCCATGAGGAAGAAACCCAAGCCGGGCGAATCGCCGTAGGTTGGAAACAAAATTCCCGACTTCCGGCTGCTCGTATTTGGAAAAATTCCGAAGGGTACGGCCAGCGGAGTAGGAATTTCTTCGATCACCAAATTGGCCGGACCGGTTACTATTTTGTCGTTTGGTATAACCTTAACCTTACTCGCATTGATGTAAAAGTGCGGATGTTCTGGAAGGTTGCAGGTGGTGAACTTCCCGTTCTTTACGAAAAACGATTCGTTCTCCATCTTTTTTACCGCGTTACCGAGTAAATATCCTTCACCCTGCTTGGTGTAAATCTCCGAAATCTTGCCCTTCTTGGTCTTGAAGTTATAATCCATTTTCGAAGCATCGAAGGTCTGTTCGCCCTCGCTGAATTGCGGAGTACCGCTCATTTTTCCGGTCGAATCGGGCCGACCCTCGGCATGAATCACATTCGTAGACCAGTTGATTTCGATATAGGCTGCCTGTAGGTGAATTTTATCGTACTTCACATCGGCCTTGCCATAGAGGTAGATTTTTTTCTCTGCCAAATCGAAACGCATCGAATCTTCGGCCGAATAGATTACCTCTTCATCTAGGGCATCGGGCGAAGCCGGTAAACCAAGCACTAAACTATCGCGGCTAAGGCTATCGCTTGTAGCTTTTGCATCCTTCTGTGCATAAACAGAAATTGCCAACAGAAATGTGAATAAACTTGTTGTTAAGTGTTTTGTCACGTTACCGAAACGCAAGGTAGGTGCTGATTAGTTTTGTACCGAATAATTATTGCGGCAAATGTAGCGTTTCTAATGCATTGCTAAACACTTATTCGCCAATATGAGAAAGGGAAGAGCAGTTTATATCCTCGCATTTACATGTGCATTGCTATGTGCAGCGGCCTTGGTATTTCAGCCGTGGAATGCTTTTGCATCGCAGTTGCGGAAAGAGAAAAAAATCCGCACCATTGTGATTGATCCCGGCCATGGCGGACACGACAGCGGATGCCATGGCTCATCGGCTTACGAAAAGCACGTGGCCTTGGCAGTTTCGCTAAAACTTGGAAAGCTCATCGAAGAACATTTTCCGGATGTGAAGGTGATTTTTACCCGTAAAACCGATGTGTTTGTAGAACTCTACCGAAGGGCGCAGATTGCGAATGAGAATCAGGCCGATCTGTTTATCTGTATTCACTGTAACAGCGGACCAAAATCGGCATACGGTGCAGAAACCTTTGTGATGGGATTGCACAAAACCGACGACAACCTCAGTGTGGCCCGCCGCGAGAATGCGGTAATCCTTCAGGAAGATAACTACGAAAACCGCTACGATGGCTTCGATCCAAACTCACCCGAAGCACATATCGTGTTTTCGCTCTATCAGAACGCCTATCTTTATCAGAGTTTGTACTTCGCCGAAAAATTGCAGCATGAGTTCAAGCACAATGCAAAGCGCCACAACCGTGGCGTGAAGCAGGCAGGTTTCCTAGTGTTGTACCGCACAACGATGCCTTCGGTGCTCATCGAAACCGGATTTCTAACCAACGAAGATGAAGAACGTTATCTGAAATCAGACGCGGGTCAGAACCAAATGGCATTTTCAATATTGCGGGCATTTCAGCAATACAAGGCCTGGGTCGATGACAAACCCGACACGCGCAAGTTGGATCCTCTTCAAAATCGGGAGGACGAAGAAGTACAGAAAATAGAAGAACCAAAGCTGAGGGACGAAAAAGCTTCAAGCGACGATAAATCCAAATATGACGAAAGCGGTGTTGTATTCCGTGTACAGGTGTACCAGTCGTCCCAACGCACACCGCTTAAATCTACTGTATTTAAAGGACGCGACGATATCTGGGAGTACGAAACAGACAATACCTGGAAATATACCGCCGGAAGATTTGATAAACCCGAAGATGCCATTAAATTGCAGTCGGAATTAAAGAAAGATGGTTTCGCCGATGCTTTTGTGGTTGCCTTTAACAACAACAGACGCATTACACTCAGCGAAGCCCGCCAACTCGTGAAAAACTAAACCTTGGAAAACGCTAAACCCAAAATATCGCGCGAAATAAAAGTAGGAATTGTCGTAACCATCGGTTTACTGATTTTCTATTTCGGGTTCAATTACCTGAAAGGAAAAAACATATTCTCGCGCTCCAGAACGTATTATGCCGTGTTCGATAATGTGGATCAGCTGCTACCTTCTGCAGCCGTTCAGTTGAATGGATTCCAGATTGGAATCGTTGATCAGATTTATTTCGCCCCCAATTCCTACAATGTTGTTGTTAAAATTTTGGTAAACGATCGCCACGTGCAGATTCCGAAAAACAGCGAGGCGCACATTATCAGCGATTTATTGGGTACGCGCACGCTGAACCTTACCTTGGGCAACGCCCGCAACCTGGCCGAATCGGGCGATACACTCATTGCCGTTCGCGATATAGGCATCAGCGACGAAATCAAGAATGCCATCATGCCCATCAAAAAGCAGGTCGAAAGCCTCGCCGGCTCTATCGATACGGTAATTCGTGGGTTTAACAATGTTTTTAACCGCAACACGCAAACCGGATTGGTAAGCACCTTCGAAAGCATGAACGGTTCCATGCGCCGCCTCGAGCACGCTGTTACCGAAGCCGATTTATTGATCAGCAGCGAACGAATTAAACTCGGAAATATCCTTTCGAACGTAAAATCCATTTCCGACAATTTAAATAGCAACAACCAAAAGCTTAGCAATATCTTTTCGAACCTCGACCGCATTACCGATGATGTGGCAAAAAGCAATGTGAAGGAAACGATGACGACCTTGCAACAGTCTATCGGGCAACTGAATAAAGTGCTGGGTGGAATTGAACGCGGTGAAGGATCGGTAGGGCAGCTGGTGAAGAACGATTCCTTGTACAACAACCTCGAATCGAGCACACGCAACCTCAATTTGTTGCTCGAAGACCTGCGTCTCAATCCAAAACGCTACGTTCAGGTTTCTGTTTTTGGAAAGAAGGATAAGTCTGAGAAAAAATAATTTTTTCGATGTTAATCCAAATGCCGTGTAAATTTGTTCTAACGAGGTAAATGTGCATTCTATGCTGTTAACGATACTACCACAACTTACATTTTTCATCATTCTCGCAGCGGGTATTGCTTTGTTTGCGATGAATGTGCGGAAGATTAGTCGCAACATTAAACTCGGAAGAGACCTTAACCGTACCGATCAGCCCGGTCGCCGTTGGAATTTGATGGCGCGTGTTGCAATGGGTCAAACGAAAATGATGGTTCGTCCAATTCCGGGATTGCTGCACCTTTTCGTATATGTTGGATTTGTAATCATCAACATCGAAGTTGTAGAGATTATTCTCGATGGTTTGTTTGGAACGCATCGTCTGTTTGCGCCATTTCTCGGAGACTTCTACAATTTCCTGATTGCATCGTTCGAAATTTTAGCCCTGCTTGTGCTGGTTGGTGTCGTAGCCTTTTTCATCCGACGAAACATCATGCACATCAAGCGTTTTCGTCAGCCCGACCTGAACGGCTTCCCGCGCAACGATGCCAACATTATCTTATTGGTTGAGGTGCT
This sequence comes from Bacteroidota bacterium, assembly GCA_947497195.1. Taxonomy (GTDB): domain Bacteria; phylum Bacteroidota; class Bacteroidia; order M30B66; family M30B66; genus CAMCXT01. Next base: position 1,922 of record CANMGM010000126.1, on the reverse strand, counting down.
TTTGATGTCGGCATTTCTGAGCATGAACGCAGCCGATCTCATCTTGCAGGGACGTGGTGCTGAGCATTACGAGGTGTTTGGATCGTTTCCGGTTTCGCAGGTGTTGGTTCCACTTTTCCAGAACTGGTCTACCGATTCGCTGATTTTGTTCGAACGCTTTATGTGGTGGTTCCACATCGTTGGCATTTTGGCCTTCCTCAATTACTTGCCGTATTCGAAGCACATGCACATCGTGATGGCATTTCCCAACGTGTGGTATTCGAAACTCGAACCGAAGGGTCAGCTCGACAACATGGAAGCTGTTACACGCGAGGTAAAACTTATGCTCGATCCTTCCGCACAACCCGAAGAAGTTTCAGGTCCTGTTAAGTTTGGTGCGAAAGACGTGCAGGATTTGACCTGGAAAAACCTGATGGATGCATATTCATGCACCGAATGCGGCCGTTGCACATCTGAATGTCCGGCTAATATTACGGGTAAATTGCTGAGTCCGCGTAGCATTATGATGAAAACGCGCGACCGTTTGGAAGAGGTGGGAAAAAACATGGACGCTAACAAAGGCACCTTTTCCGACGATGGAAAATCGCTTCTGCATTCGTACATCACCCCCGAAGAACTTTGGGCTTGTACTACCTGCAATGCTTGCGCTGAGGCTTGTCCGGTGAATATTGATCCGGTAAACATCATCATGCAGCTTCGTCAGCAACTGGTTATGGAAGAAAGTGCACCGCCGGCTTCGCTGGGAACTATGTTCAGCAATATGGAAAACAACGGGGCGCCTTGGCAGTTTTCGCCGAACGACCGCGGGAACTGGAGAGATGAAGCCTGATAATTCAACCAATTCGAAGTATGGAATTAAACGTTAAAACCTTTGCCGAATACCTTGCCGCTGGCGACACACCCGAAATCCTTTTCTGGGTTGGATGCGCTGGCAGTTTCGACGATCGCGCCAAGAAAGTAACCAAGGCTGTTGCGAAGATTTTGCAGGCAGCAGAGGTAAAATTTGCGATTCTAGGTCAAGAAGAATCTTGCACGGGCGATCCGGCCAAGCGCGCAGGAAACGAATTCCTCTTTCAGATGCAGGCCATGCAAAACATCATGGTGTTGAACGGCTACGAGGTGAAGAAAATCGTAACGGCTTGCCCGCATTGCTTCAACACGCTTAAGAACGAATATCCTGCCTTGGGCGGCAATTATGAGGTTATCCATCATTCGCAGCTCATCGAGCAGTTGTTGAAAGAAGGAAGACTACAGGTCGAAGGCGGACAGTTTAAAGGACGAAAAATTACCTTCCACGATCCATGTTATTTGGGCCGATCCAATGGTGTATATGAAGCTCCGCGTGAAGTGCTTTCGAAGCTTGATGCCGAACTGGTTGAGATGAAACGCTGCAAGGCAAAAGGATTATGTTGTGGTGCAGGTGGTGCGCAGATGTTCAAGGAAGCCGAAGCGGGCAACAAGGAAGTGAACACCGAACGTTCGGAAGAAGCGCTGGAATTGAAACCCGATTTTATCGCAGTGGGCTGTCCGTTCTGCAATACGATGATGACCGATGGTGTAAAGCATGCCGAGAAAGAAGATTCTGTTACAGTGCTCGACATCGCCGAAATGATTGCACAGGCGGCCGATTTATAAGTGGATGCGATGGATATGCTCTCCAAACTACAAGTAGTTAACGATTCCGATACCGTTTGGATTTACCAGGCTTCACGTCGGTTGAATGAGGTCGAACAACGCGAACTTCTGGCTTCGGGTCGGGAGTTTTGTGCCAGTTGGGCCACACACGGCAAACCACTAGATGCCGCAGTTCTGCTGCTCGATGGCTTGTTTGTAATCGTGAAAGTAAATTCTGTATTGATGGCCGCTTCGGGTTGTTCGATTGATAAATCGCTGCAGTGGATTCGAAACATGGAGCAAACATT